>JBIIQR010000290.1:0-3010 GCA_044341985.1 Burkholderiaceae bacterium | reverse complement strand
TACCCGCTGCGGCGGCAGTACCAGTTAAAAACGCCGTCGGTAACGACCAAAAAATGGCAACGAACGCTAACACGCCTGACGCAACTACCGTCAACGCAATGATGGAAGGTATCGGTGCTTTACCTACAAACGCTAAACCAATCAGGCCTAGTATGCAAAGAATGAGTGAGCCTGCGACGTGATAGCGACGCTCACCCGTTTTGTCGGAGTGATCACCCCAAACCACCATAAATACAGCGGCGATACCCCAAGGAATAATGCTGATCAAACCAACTTTGAAAAAATCTTTTTTATCAACGCCTAACTCTTGAATGATAGTGGGCATCCAAAAATTAATCGCATAGAAGCACACCACACCACTGAAATAAACAAAAGCAAGCGCCCAGACACGAATATCACGGAAGGCATCCGTCCAATGATGATTGCTATCGTCAGTCGTTTTAAGTTTTTCGTCAGCGGCGACTTGCGCAATCACATAGTCTTGCTCTTCTGTGGTTAACCACTTTGCTTCACGCGGGCCATTGGGCAAGAAATAGAACACCATAAAACCAACGACGACAGAGGGGAGGCCTTCAAGCAAGAACAACCATTTCCACCCACTCACTCCACCCGCACCATCCATGTATTGCATGATGGCACCTGACAACGGTGAACCAACGAGATTAGAAACAGCAATCGCCGTCATGAACAAGGCCACCATCTTTGCGCGGCGTGAACCGGGAAACCAATAGGTTAGATACAGAATAATCCCGGGGAAAAATCCAGCCTCAGCTACGCCGAGTAAAAAACGCAGCACATAAAATGAGAATTCAGGATCGGTGCAATTGAATGCCGCAGACAGGCTACCCCAGACAAACTTATCGACGAAAAAAAAAGCGCTAGAGATGATGCCCCATGAAACCATGATGCGGGCAATCCATGCACGGGCACCAACTTTTTCCAGGATCACATTACTAGGTACTTCGAAGATGAAATACCCGATAAAGAAAATCCCGGCACCAAAGCCGAAAACCGCATCAGAAAATTGGAGTTCAGGTGCCATCTGCAGTTTGGCGAAACCCACATTCACGCGATCAAGAAATGCAACCACGTAGCAGAGGAACAGAAAGGGAATAAGTTTTTGGGCGACTTTAGTAAACGTCTCCGGGCCTACAGTAGTTTCGGTATGTGTCGTATTCATTTTTTTACCTTATAAAACAACATAAGCAATGGCCACGAACGCCGAAGAAAGTGCGGCAACACCAGCAAGAGCTATAACCTCCGCCCCGCACTTCTATGAATCCTCGGCAATCCAGACCTCTCCTCCTGCAACAACGCTGGCGCCCAATGATAACCGGACTTTCTGGATAAACTAATGCTGCAGAGTCGTAAAATTCATCCTCTACCAAGCGTGGCTAATTTGATATCGACAGCCCATTCACTAGGCTAGACAACAGCATCGGCGCTTGATATCTCGTCACTTTAGAAAAACCAAAGATTTGCTTTGTAATATCGAATCTATCAACTATCACTTGGCTAAGGAATATTAGACCCGGTATGATGGCAATAGGCTAGCAGCCACCTAAGACCAGAAAGAGAATTCCTATGCTAAAACGCGCCACATTCACCGACATGCGTAACAGCACCGATGAGGATTGGAAAATCATCCTAGAGGATTTCCGCAATTATGCGGCGCAACTTCCAGCTCGCGTCATCGCCCATTTAAAGTTACTTGAGGGAGATACCGGCGGCTTTGCGGTCGATCGCCTAACTCACAGCCTGCAAACTGCAACCTTGGCACATCGTGATGGAAAAGATGATGAGTATGTTGTCTGCGCGTTATTACACGATATCGGCGACACACTAGGCAGCTACAACCATCCGGATATCGCAGCGGCTATTTTGAAACCTTTTGTTAGTCAAGAAAATTTCGAGATGGTGGCAAAACACGGCATGTTTCAAGCCTATTATTTTTTCCACCATTTAGGCATGGATAGAAATTTGCGCGATCAATTCAAAGGACAAGCAGTGTATGAGCGCACACTCGAATTTTGTGAAAAGTATGATGCGCCCGCTTTCGACCCTGGCTACGATCATTTACCGCTTTCATTTTTTGAACCTATGCTGCACAAAGTACTGTCTGAACCTAAGAACACGATCTATACCGCATGCTGAAATAGCTAAAACTTAGTAGAAATAGCGCATCTCGACAAATAACCTGCTGTTTGATGTCGTAGCCAACACACGGTGCGTAGTGCTATTCACAAACATGATTGAATAATTGTCCCTCCAGCGTTTCCGGTGTGGCAATCATCCAATCGCTCACAACACCTTCCTGACTTTTGACTGCTCCCTCACCTAAGTGTTTTTCAAACCACTTGATGGCGAGTGTTCTGCGTTTGCGTGCGCGACATTGGTATTCCACTGCATACGCAACGGAGTTATACGCAAAACCATCTGTTGTGACTGCCGGCGTCTTGAGATCGTGCAGATCCCAAACAAAAGCGGTGTCCCCCATTTTTCTCATTTGAACACTTTCAAAGTAATGAATCGCTGGCTCAGTCTCGGCATAACGAACTAAAACCCATCCGCCACCATAGGCATTAGCTGCCACCATACAAAGTAAAGTAAGAAAAAAACGACTAGTCATAGCGAAATAATCCAATTCGTAAATAAATAAAGCTCTGTATTAGCCACCAATTAAAACACCGTAAGCATAAATGCAAAACCCCGCTCGATGTTTTGAGCGGGGTTTTGTGTAATGCTGACTACTTTGTCTGCTACAAGTATGCTGCCTATCCTAATCAGCTCGCACCATCTCAACCGGCCTATTACGCAAGGGCTACGTCAATCAACGTATGGCAGCTTCGCGTTTGCTGGCAGATAATTAAGTTGTAGATTGCAGGCAGTGGAAGAAGGCGGTGCCGGAATGATGTAATTCCCCGCCTAAGAAATTGCAGGCAATCGGTGAGTTTTGTCTATCTCCCCGGATTGATACGTCTCCTCCGTATCGCTTCCTTTAAATGCCACG
>JBIIQR010000288.1:0-3053 GCA_044341985.1 Burkholderiaceae bacterium | reverse complement strand
ATCCAAAACTCAACACCACTAATCCAGCGAACATTCGGACAAACGGCTTTTGTAAATTCGCCTGCAAACGTGTACCCAGCAATCCCATGGAAAATAACAAAGGGAGTGTGCCTAAACCAAACGCTAACATCACCAGCGCACCATTCAATGCAGAGCCTGTAAGTAGCGCTGTCATCAATACGCTGTACACCATGCCGCAAGGTACCCAACCCCACAGGCTACCCAATGCCGCTGCCTGCCACATGGTTTCGACTGGAAGAAAACGACGAATCAAGGGCTGCACCCTACGCCACATCCATAACCCCAGGGACTCAACGCGCGCTAAGCCATGCCAGAGGTTCATGAGCGTGAGACCGAGCGCAATCAACAGCACATTCGCCAACCAGTAGCCTATGCTTTGCAATGTCGTTATGTGTATCAGTGCTGGGATGCTGCCTAATAAACCGGCCACAGCACCCGCTACCATGTAACTGGCTATACGCCCCAGATTAAAGGCCAACACGCGCAAACTCCCCTCAGGTGCAAAAGCTACTGAGCGCGTCTGGGTAACAACCGCAATGGGAAAAGCCTTCGCAGCAGGGCCGGCGACAGAAAATGCACCGACGATACCGCCGCACATACCTACGCAATGCACGCCGCCTAAAAGGCCGATAAGAAAAATGGGGATTAGTGCAAGTAGATTCACATCAGAAGATCAAGAGTCTGAGATTAACGTGTGTTTTCCGATTGTAACCTCCGCATCTGTGGTGACCGTAGTTCTTAGGTCGGATTAAGTCTAGTGAGGCTGCTCATCATTTACCTTGAGTTAAGTCAAAACTAACCGAGTGCTAATCTTTATCTATGTATGCATGGCTCAAATAACGATCTACGTACGACCCTCTAGACAAAATTTGACTTGAGTCAAATTTTTGGAAACATCAAATCTTCATTCTCATCTACCATCTGAGCTTGCATCGTGTTGTGTACTTAATTTTTTAATGAATAAAAGTCGTGCGCAAACTAGCATCTACCAATGATCATTCGGAAAAGAAGGATTTTTCATGTCGTATAAATCAATACTGGTGCATGTTGACCAGACGGCTCCGGCCGTTGAACGCATACGCCTCGCTGCAGCGATTGCCGAAGACAATCAGGCTCACCTCATCGGAACTGCCATGACAGGCGTGTCGCACTTAGTATTTGAGGAAGGTGCTTTTAATCAGAATGATCCAGCATTCGACCATCACCTGAGAAATTTACGCGCATACGCGAATAAAAGTTTAGATGATTTCACTGCCTTGTTGAAAGAGACGCGAGTGAGTTCTGTTGAGCGACGTTTGATGGATGATGACGCTGTGAGTGGCATGACACTGCAGGCGCGCTACGCAGACTTAGTGGTGGTGGGCCAGTTTGATCCCGCGTGTGGCGTGCCGGGCGTGATGTCTGATTTTCCAGAGTCAATCGTTATGGATTGTGTTCGTCCAGTACTCATCATGCCCCACAACCGAAAATTTAGCGGCTTGCCTACGAAAATAGTGGTGGCTTGGGATGCCAGCATGACAGCTACACGCGCGATCATGAATGCACTACCACTTCTTAAGCGTAGCCGCCGAACAGATATCGTCATCTTTAATCCCACCGTGAATCCAGAAAACCATGGCGAACAACCGGGGGCTGATATCGCACTGTATTTATCGCGTCATGGCATCAACGTGAATGTTATCTGTCGTGATACGCGCGTCAATGAAGGTGAAGCTTTATTGTCGTACTGCGATGATGAAACTATGGATTTGATTGTCATGGGTGGCTATGGACACACCCGCTTTCGCGAAATGGTCCTTGGTGGCGCAACGCGTGAGATCCTGTTATCAATGACTATACCGGTACTCATGACGCACTAACTACTTCACTATCGGTATACCACGACCGGTAGTACCGAGTGCGCTAATACGCGCTGAGTTTCGCTACCTAACAAAAGCTTATCAAGGCCCCGACGACCATGCGATGCAATCCAAATCACGTCGCAATGCTTGTCGTTTGCTGTTGCAATGATCTCTTCGTAAGGATGAGCTCCGCGCGTCACAACGATTTCAAAGTCCACCTTGGCATTCTCGGCTAAGATTTTTATCTTAGTGGCATTCGCTTGTGCTGTTTGATCTTGCGCCTCTTCGTATATCGACAAATCCAACATCGCACCCGCCTCGGGCATCAGCATATAAGGATACGATTGCGCCACGGACAATACGACAATACTTGCTTTGTTAATGACCGCAAACTCTATCGCCGCCTTGGCTGATTTTTCAGAGATAGGCGATCCATCGGTCGGCACAAGAATTTTTTTAAACATAACAGCTCCTCAGAGTGATTCGACTTGTCACGACTCTAGCAAAGCGCACTGTAAAAAAATTGACCGCGATCAAATTGGCCAGAGAGGAGACTCATCCATCAAGGCGACTTGCTCGCGCAGTTCGAGAATACGATCTTGCCAATAACGAACAGTATTAAACCAAGGAAAAGCCATGGGAAACGCCGGATCCTCCCAGCGCATAGCTAACCAAGCCGAGTAATGCAATAACCTGAGCGTGCGCAGCGCTTCTAACAAATACAACTCTCGCTGATCAAATTCAAAAAAGCTCTCGTAACCCGCAAGCACATCGCTCAACTGCCGACTCATTTCTGCTCTATCGCCCGACAGGAGCATCCAAAGATCTTGAATCGCGGGGCCCATGCGACTGTCATCAAAATCTACAAAATGCGGCCCCTGATCGGTCCACAGCAAATTACCGGTATGGCAATCACCATGCAGCCGCAAAAGACGCACATCACCCGCGCGCTCATAGCAATGGCGAACGCCTTGTAATGCTTGCTCTGTAATGCTGATCCAACTCTGACGCAATTCTTGTGGAATAAAATCATGTGCTAACAACCAGGCTCTGGGTCGTTCGCCAAAGCTTGCTATGTCTAAGTTATCTCGATGAACATACTTTTTTCTAGCACCCGTCGCGTGAATACGACCCATGAAACGACCTATCCATTCCAGTCGATCCGGTTGATCTAATTCAGGCGTTCGTCCT
>JBIIQR010000020.1:0-9920 GCA_044341985.1 Burkholderiaceae bacterium | reverse complement strand
ACTAGCGCCTAACAGCTTTGCTGTGTGGGGCGTCATACAAAGGAGAAATCGTGGCACGTTATATTGGACCCAAAGCTAAATTATCACGTCGTGAAGGCACCGACTTATTCCTCAAGAGTGCACGTCGCTCACTTGAGTCGAAATGCAAACTTGATTCAAAGCCTGGCCAACATGGCCGCACTTCAGGCGCTCGTACTTCCGACTTCGGAAACCAGCTGCGTGAAAAACAAAAAGTTAAACGTATCTACGGTGTACTCGAGCGTCAGTTCCGTCGCTATTTTGCTGAAGCCGATCGCCGTAAAGGTAATACAGGTGAAACATTGCTGCAGTTGCTGGAAGCGCGTCTCGATAACGTCGTTTATCGCCTGGGTTTCGCTTCTACTCGCGCTGAAGGCCGTCAGTTGGTATCGCACAAAGCGATCACTGTTAACGGCAACGTCGTAAACATTGCTTCGTACCAAGTTAAAGTGGGCGATGTGGTTGCGATTCGTGAAAAAGCTAAAAAACAAGTTCGTATTGCTGAAGCCTTGTCGCTGGCAGAACAAACTGGCTTTCCAATGTGGGTGTCAGTCGATGCTAAGAAAATGGAAGGCTCACTCAAGAGCTGGCCAGATCGTGCGGACTTCAATCAAGAAGTCAACGAATCACTCATCGTCGAATTGTATTCACGTTAATTTTCCGGCGTTAGAGCCTTTGGTTCTGACGCCTTTCGATATTCCATCAGCCTTATCGGCGTAACGAGCCGAGGGTATTGAAAGGACATTCATGCATAACAGTCTGTTGAAACCACGCATTATTGAAGTTGAACCACTCGGTTTGGGTCATGCCAAAGTCGAGATGGAGCCGTTTGAGCGTGGCTATGGCCATACGCTAGGCAATGCTTTACGTCGAGTTTTATTGTCGTCGATGGTTGGCTATGCGCCGACCGAAGTGACGATCGCTGGCGTGGTACACGAGTACTCATCGCTGGATGGCGTTCAGGAAGACGTCGTCGATATTCTGCTCAACCTTAAAGGCGTGGTGTTCAAACTGCATAGCCGTGACGAAGTCATGCTTACGCTGAAAAAAGAAGGCGAAGGCGCGGTACTCGCCTCCGATATCGATCTGCCACATGATGTGGAGTTGATCAATCCGGATCACGTGATCGCTAACCTGACTCCCGGTGGCAAGCTTGATATGCAAGTTAAAGTTGAGAAAGGCCGTGGTTACGTGCCTGGTAACGTACGTCGTCTGGCTGAAGATGCAAACAAGACTATTGGTCGCATCATTCTTGATGCTTCCTTTTCACCGGTTAAACGCGTGTCGTACTCTGTTGAGTCTGCTCGTGTTGAACAGCGTACCGACTTAGATAAGTTGGTGATGAATATTGAGACCAACGGTGTAATTACTCCTGAAGAAGCGATTCGTCAATCAGCACGCGTTTTGGTTGATCAGTTGAATGTCTTTGCTGCACTCGAAGGTACAGAAACGGCTGCTGAAGTGCCATCACGCGCACCGACAGTTGATCCAATCTTGTTGCGTCCAGTGGATGATCTCGAACTCACCGTTCGCTCTGCTAACTGTCTCAAGGCCGAGAATATTTACTACATTGGCGATCTGATTCAGCGTAGCGAAAACGAATTGTTGAAGACGCCAAATCTGGGTCGTAAATCACTCAATGAAATTAAAGAAGTACTTGCTTCACGTGGTCTCACGTTAGGCATGAAACTCGAGAACTGGCCACCGGCTGGTCTTGATAAGTAATTCGAGAAAATTCTCGATTGTTTGAATAATTTACCGGCCCGCGCAACGACGTAAGCTCTCGAAGAGAGAGTGTGGTTTAGCGATAGAAGAGCTGGATCTAATACTCTGAAAAGGAATTGTCATGCGTCATCGTCATGGACTTCGTAAGTTAAATCGCACCTCCTCACATCGCTTAGCGATGTTACGCAACATGACCGTATCATTGCTGCGTCATGAAGCTATCAAGACCACTGTTCCAAAAGCCAAAGAATTACGCCGCGTTATAGAGCCGATTCTCACTTTAGGAAAAACAGACACGTTAGCGAATAAGCGTCTCGCTTTTAGTCGTTTGCGCGATCGTGAAATGGTTGTCAAGTTATTTGCTGAACTGGGTCCACGTTACGCTAATCGCAATGGTGGCTATCTGCGTATTTTGAAAATGGGATTCCGGGTTGGTGACAATGCACCTATGGCCTACGTCGAATTGATGGATCGTCCTGAAGTGGCCGATTCGGCGGAATAAGCAACGCCGTAATGTATTAACATCAAAAGCCAGGCACGCCTGGCTTTTGTGCTTCTAATCACCCCATCTCAAAATCGATAGGACACTGAAATGAACGTCTTAAGTGTTCAGCATCTGCATAAATCCTACGGCCAGGACGCTCAGCGACATCAGGTCGTCAATGATTTGTCGTTCAGCTTGCGTCCAGGCGAGTGTTATGGATTACTCGGCCCTAACGGTGCCGGCAAAACTACTACGTTAAAGCTTTGCTTGGGACTCAGTGAGCCCGATAGCGGAAGTATTATGCTTGGCGGTTACCGTATCCCCGCAGAGGCATGGCGTGCTCGTATGCGCGTCGGTGTGGTGCCTCAGATGGATAGTCTCGATCCGGATTTCACTGTAGAAGAAAATCTATTGGTGTATGGCCGATACTTCGGGATGAGTGATAAGCAAGTGCGCGAGCGTATTGATTGGTTGTTAGAGTTCGCTACGCTTACTGCCAAACGAAAAGCGCAAATAGGTGAGTTATCGGGTGGTATGAAACGACGTCTAACCTTAGCTCGAGCCTTGGTGAATGACCCCGATCTAATTTTCATGGATGAGCCAACAACGGGTCTAGATCCACAGGCACGGCACGTGATGTGGGAGCGGCTTAAAACTTTATTGGCATCGGGAAAAACCATATTGTTGACCACCCACTTCATGGATGAGGCTGAGCGATTGTGCGATCGTCTCGCCGTGATAGATCAAGGGCAGTTAATTGCAGAGGGTGTTCCGCGCGAGTTAATCGCAGAACACATTGAGCCGCAAGTAGTTGAAGTCTATGGTGACAATGTGGTTGATTGGATTGCCCAAGCGCGGTCACTTGCCGATCGAGTAGAGTTGAGTGGTGAAACAGCATTTTGCTACACCCGCCAAACCGATGCCTTACTCAACAATCTTTCAGAGCAAAGTGGCCTGCGTTATTTGCATCGCCCTGCTAACTTAGAAGATTTATTTTTGAAACTTACCGGCCGTGAGATGCGGGATTAATGGCGATCATGGAAACTAGAATTTATCAACTTCCCTCATTCTGCCTGCGTTTTTTTCCAGTTTGGCGTCGTAATTTTCTTGTTTGGCGCAAGCTCGCTATTGCTAGCGTTATAGGAAATATCGCTGAGCCATTAATCACTTTAGTCGCATTTGGTTATGGCCTTGGTAGTCTGCTGAGCGAGATTAATGGCGTTCGTTACATAGAGTTTTTAGCCAGTGGTGCGATTTCAATGTCAGTCATGATGGCTGCCTCCTTCGAAGCTTTATACTCAGCTTTCTCGCGAATGCATGTACAGAAAACGTGGGAATCGTTACTAAACACACCGCTGGATTTGGATGACATTGTGTTGGCTGAGATGCTGTGGGCAGCGAGTAAGGCCATGATTTCTGGCATGGCTATTTTGGCAGTACTCTTTTTATTAGGGATAGGACTTCATCCTACGACGTTGCTTGTGCCACCGATGCTTTTTTTGGTTGGTTTGACTTTTGCGTCGATAGCTTTAGTCATTAATGCTATCGCGCGTGGATATGATTTCTTTACCTACTATTTCACGCTACTGCTCACACCCATGATTTTTGTGTCTGGCGTTTATTATCCCGTTAGCCAGCTTCCATCCTGGCTGCAGCCGCTAGCTCAGGCTCTACCGCTCGGCGTTGCGGTTCAAGTTGTGCGACCATTGTTACTGGGTCAGCTGCCTGAAGCAGCCTTACTGAATATACTTATCTTAATAGGCTATTGTTTTTTTGGCTTTTATTTGGCCACTGTATTGACCCGACGTCGCTTGTTGAAATAGTCATCACGTAAAGTTCATGGATCAAGCCATACTCGTTTTAACTAATGTGCCCGACTTGGATTGCGCGAAATTAGTAGCAAGGACATTGGTCGAATCACGCTTAGCAGCGTGCGTCAATCTATTGCCTGCAGTGCAATCCATATATCGTTGGGAAGGGCAGATTGAAGAGGCGACTGAAATTACGCTGCTAATCAAAACAACGTCACATCAGTACGAAGAATTGCAAAAGGCGATAGTGGGACTTCATCCGTACGTTCTTCCGGAAATTATTGCTATGCCCATCGTTGCCGGTTATGCACCTTATCTGCAGTGGATAGCTACTGAAACAGCGAAAGATAGTCATGCGTAAATGGGTTCGTTCGCTACTCTATTTCATTAGCTTGCTTGGTGTGGTTGTAGCACCCTGCCATGCAGAAGATGATTTTTTGCCGCCTGAAAAAGCATTTCGCGTAAGCGCTCGCCTGATCGATGCAAAATCAATTGAGGTGAATTTTCAGATTGCTGAAGGTTATTATCTCTATCGCGAACGGCTCGTATTTAAGGCAGAAGGTGCATCGCTGGGTGCGCCTGAAATACCGCACGGAAAAATTAAATACGATCCTAATTTTGAAAAAGAGGTTGAAACTTTTCGGCAGCAATTGATCGTTCGAATTCCGGTGCAAAGTGGCGGTGAATTTACCCTCTCCGTGGTCAATCAAGGATGTTCCGATAAAGGATTGTGCTATGCGCCTATGGAAACAAGCTTGCAGTTATCCAGGCTAGCGTCAACTAACCAAGCAAAACCTAATGCTAGCGAAACACAAGTCACAACTGAAGTAGTGAGCCAAGAGTGGGATGGAGAAGTTGGTCGTATCCAAGCATCGCTAGCGAGTGGAAAGTTATCGCTAATACTTCCTTTGTTTTTCTTGTTGGGATTGGGCTTGTCATTGACGCCATGCGTATTGCCTATGGTTCCCATTTTATCCTTCATCATTGTGGGCGAAGGTGCGCAGACCAGTCGTAGTCGCGGCTTCATACTTTCTTTATCCTATGCTTTGGGGATGGCTTTCGTTTATACCGCTTTAGGAATAGCGGCTGGTTTATTAGGTGAAGGCTTGGCCGCAACGTTACAAAAACCTTGGTTGCTGACATCGTTTGCTGTGCTGATTGCGGTCATGTCACTCGCTATGTTCGATGTCTATCAGTTGCAAATGCCAGCTTCATTGCAATTGCTGTTGACTAAAATGTCAGAGCGACAGAAGGGCGGAAAATTATTCGGCGTATTCATCATGGGTGCGCTATCGGCGCTCATCGTGGGACCTTGTGTGGCAGCGCCTTTAGCGGGCGCGCTGGTGTATATCAGCCAGACACGCAATGTGATTATTGGTGGAAGTGCCTTATTTGTGATGGCCCTCGGTATGAGCGTGCCATTGCTGTTGTTGGGCTTATCGGCAGGTACGTTGTTGCCACGTGCTGGGCAATGGATGAAAGTAGTTAAGCCCTTGTTTGGCGTTGTGATGCTGGCTCTCGCTCTGTGGATGGTCGCGTCCTTAATTCCATCGTGGGTATTGATGGCGGGATGGGGCTTACTCGCTATTTCCTATGGAATTTTTATACTGATGTCGGGCCACTTAGGTTGGTTGCCTAAAATTTTTGGCGTGTTGTTTGTATTGCTTGGTGCAGTACAGTGGTTGGGCATTGCAACGGGTAGTGATAATCCTTTCGCTCCTTGGGAAAATTTACGGGGCGAGCGTGCGCAGAAGACAGAATTTAAAAAAATAAAAACGGTAGATGAATTAGACGAGACATTGGCCGGCGCAGATGGCAAGGTCGTGATGTTAGATTTTTATGCGGATTGGTGTGTGTCGTGTATCGAGATGGAAAAACTAACGTTTACTGAGCCCGCAGTTAAACAGGTGATGGATCAGATGCTGCTATTGCAAGCGGACGTCACAGCGAATGACGCCGATGATAAGGCGCTGCTAAAGCGTTTTGGCTTGTTTGGCCCGCCTGGGATAATTTTCTTTGGTCGCGACAGCCAAGAAATTCGTGAGATGCGTGTTATCGGATTTAAAAGCGCCGACTTTTTTTTACAGCGTTTGCAACAAGTCCAGTCACGGTCCGAAACCGCTAAATAGCCATTGGCTATGTAGATAGATCGATAGTGTATTTTCAGTCGTAATTTAATCCGTTTATAGTGATAGCCTTTACAAGGGCTTCTTAGTTCAAAGTAGTTCACATAGGAGATCAAAATGACACTTAAACTTGGTGATACCGCACCTGATTTTGAGCAGGATTCATCTATTGGAAAAATTCGATTTCATGAATGGGCAGGTGATTCATGGATCGTTTTATTTTCACATCCTGCCGATTTCACGCCGGTATGCACAACCGAATTAGGTTTGACTGCCAAATTAAAGCCAGAATTTGATAAGCGTAATGTCAAAGCGATTGCACTGTCGGTTGATCCTGCAGACAAGCACACGAGTTGGATTAAAGATATCGAAGAAACTCAAAAGACAGTCGTGGGCTTTCCTATTGTTGCAGACGCTGATAAATCAGTATCAACACTGTACGACATGATTCATCCCAATCAGTCTGAAACAGCGACAGTACGTTCTTTGTTTGTGATTGACCCAAAGAAAAAAGTACGCTTGACCATTACCTATCCCATGAGTACCGGTCGTAACTTTGATGAAGTGTTGCGCGTCATCGATGCGCTGCAATTAACCGATGCGTATACCGTGGCCACACCGGGTAACTGGAAAGACGGCGATGATGTAATCATTCCTTTATCCGTACAAGATGAGGCAGTGATTAAACAAAAATATCCTAAGGGCTATCGCTCACCTAAGCCTTATTTGCGCATCACGCCTCAACCTAACAAGTAAGTGCTTTAACTTTTCTTTTCATTCGATGAGCTGCTGGGCCTAGCTTGTGTCGTAGCGGATTGCTGGGGGCGTGCCGTTGTGGGTTTGGCGGCCCGCCATCCTGAACTTGTTGAGCTGCTGCTCGCTTTATTTTTTTCGGATGCAGTATCCAGTAACGATGCTCCTGAATCCAGATCGGAAGGGAAGGTAGAAAAAATAAAGTCGTCGTGTGATGATTCTTTTTTAGCAGGAGGTAGCTTCGCGTTGGCAGCAGTGGCGCCCTTCTGCGGGTTGGCAGTTGATCGTCCTGTTTGTATTCCTGATGGTTGAAATACACCGGTTCCTCGTTTGGCGCGCGGCTTTGAGGCGCCTGCATTTAATGTCTTGGTTGTGTCGTCAAAGCGAGTTTTCCCGATGTCAATTTTTAGCGCTTTGGCCATCAAATGAAATGCTGAACTCCCCAAAACTTCTTGGGCATCTTTTCCAATGCCATGTGGATCCAAGTCTGCCGAGCCGTATTTCATTTTGTCCAAAATTTCTTCAGCTTTAATTTGCGATACTTTGCCTGAGGCTATCAATTGTTGTTTGATTTCAGCGTGTGCTAGTTTGGCAGAAGCTAGTAAATCAGGATTTTTGAATACTTCGGATGCGGGTTTGTGAGTAAAAATGGGATTAACGACCGTTGTGTTTTTATTGGAGATCGATTTTTCATTTTGCAACACGACGATGTTATCTGAAGATTCTCCAGATTTAATGCTCGGGTCGCTGCGTGCTATAAAAGATGAAGCTAACCTATCCATGGCGTAGTTCCTTTGTGAAATTAGGGGCGCACCTGGGAAAGATGCGCCACTCGCCATGGATCAGTAACGTTAACCGAAAAAAAATTCTTTCTACAATGTACTAGGACATGTTGTATTAAAGCTTAGCCCTAGTACTAAAGCTGCGCTAGCCTACTTTGCATAGGCGGGCTATATCGCGGGAAAAATACGTCAACACACCATTTGCCCCCGCCCGCTTAAAACAAAGCATGGCTTCCATCATGGTTTTATCGTGATCGACCCAGCCGTTTTGTGCAGCAGCCTTGATCATCGCGTATTCGCCACTGACTTGGTATGCAAAGGTAGGCATTTTGAATTCATCTTTAACGCGCCTAACGATATCAAGGTAAGGCATCCCAGGTTTGACCATTACCATGTCAGCACCCTCAGCAATATCGAGTGCGACTTCTCGCAAGGCTTCATCACTGTTACCTGGATCCATTTGGTAGGTGGCTTTACTACCTTTCCCTAAATTCGCTGCAGACCCTACGGCATCGCGGAATGGACCATAAAATGCCGACGCATATTTTGCCGAGTAGGCCATGATGCGCGTGTGAATATGATGCTCATCTTCTAGGGCAGCGCGAATTGCGCCTATGCGCCCATCCATCATGTCGGATGGCGCGACGATATCTACGCCAGCCGCCGCTTGTGCCAATGCCTGCTTTGCCAGTAGGGGAGTGGTTTCATCATTCAGTACGTAGCCATTCGCATCAAGCACGCCATCTTGGCCGTGGCTGGTATACGGATCGAGAGCGACATCGGTCAAGATGCCCAATTCGGGAAAGCGAGCTTTCAGTTCACGCACTGCGCGTGGCACTAAACCTTCCGGGTTCGTCGCTTCAACGCCATCAGGTGTTTTGAGTGAGGGATCAATTACCGGAAACAGCGCCAACACGGGAATGCCTAACTTTACGCAATCCTCAGCAATCGGTAGCAGCAAATCCACTGAGACGCGCTCAACGCCTGGCATAGAGGGTACGGCTTCACGTCTATTTTTACCATCGAGTATGAAGACCGGATAAATCAGGTCTGCGGGAGTGATGATGTTTTCACGCATTAAGTCGCGCGAAAATCCATCGCGTCGCATACGACGCATACGAATCGAAGGGAACTGCGGATCTGGGTACATGGACATGATTTTCCGTAATAGTCTGAGTCAGGGGAAGCGTCTCTTTAGTTCGCCGCCGCTCGGCAGAGAACTTTTTTCGCTACTTACCCTCAGACTAGCGGGTGGTCTTCACCCCCGCTTCTCCTCCCTTAGCGGGGCCGAGTCGTCTGCGGGCGAACGGCGTTGGACCCCTGGAGATCTTCCCCTTTCTCCAGGGATTTTTTTATTCTGTTGTATCCGGCGTTGCTTCTTTCTAAGCGCCTTGTTCTGCGAGTCCGAGTAAGCGACGTATGGTGTCCTCAGCCTCGTCTAACCCAATCCGCTTGGTTGCTGAAAACAGTTGGGCAGAAAAAGGCAGTGGCGTGCCAGATTCGTCAACATAACTTGACAGCACCGTATGTGCAAGTCGCAGTGCATCAGCGGCCTCGCTTCGATTGAGCTTATCGGACTTACTTAAAAGGCAATGAACCGGCTTGCCAGTCCCGGCAAACCACTCGAGCATTTGGATATCGAGCTCAGTAAACGGGCGCCGAGCGTCCATAATTAAGACCAATGCGACCAGGGTTTCTCTGATTTTTACGTAGCGTCCCAGTAGCTCTTGCCAATGGTCTTTGGCCGAACCCGAGACTTCCGCGTAGCCATAACCCGGCAAATCGACTAAAAATGCATTGATTTCCTCGACTTTAGTCTCATCCTTGCGGTGTTGGCCGACGTGGGCGCCGCCCAAGGAGAAAAAATTGATGTGCTGCGTACGTCCGGGCGTCTTTGAGGCGAAAGCCAGCTTCTTTTGGTTACAAAGCAGATTAATCGCCGTGGATTTGCCCGCATTGGAGCGACCGGCAAAGGCAATCTCCGGGACGTTAAGTGTGGGTAAATCCCCGAGGCGATTGACCGTAGTAAAAAAGCGAGCTTGCCAGAGGAGGGACATGTTAGAGCCCTGATAGGTCAGGGGCAAGATAAGGGGTACCATTGTAGTACAATGTCAGGCTGTTATCGGTGTTGAAAACGGCTTGTTCAGGTGGTCGGACAAGCGTTATCTGAAACCGCAAAAAAATCCATCTCCATTTCCGGGTGTTTGAATGAATCGTGCTC
>JBIIQR010000287.1:0-3066 GCA_044341985.1 Burkholderiaceae bacterium | reverse complement strand
CGCTGCCGAATTAATCGTAATTAAAAAGTTAAGTATCTGCGGCGCACACTAAAATTTTATAAATCTCTTACACAAGCGCGCTTTCATACGAGGGCGTTAAACGGCTAAACTATTGCTATTGTTTGTTCTCGCGTTCCTAAATGAAACCTGTCGCACCAGGCACTGTCATCTTTCATCGCTATCGTGGCTATGGTGTGGTGACGTCCGTCAATTTGATGACGGGATGGATATCTGCGCGTTTTTCTAATGAGGGCCGCACATTAGATCTAAATTTATCTTGCGATCACGTACAACACGCCGATGGCGAACCTATTCATTTTCGCAGCGCCTCTCCGGATCGTATGCCGCATGGCAGATTAATGGCTATGGTGCGCGAATTGCACAAAGCAGGTTATCAACGACTTTATCTGTACAGCTGGCCTAAGCCGTCGGGGCTACATTGGCGCTGGCATTTGTTCACCGGTCCGCGCCATTGGATGCAGCGTAGTTGGCGCGAAGGTTGGTACGGTTCAGGGGCGGAATACAATCTCAACCCAGTAATAGGTTGGGGCGATAACCCCGGTGCATCTGAACATGATCTTGTTTCCGCGCTCGCTAAATTTGATCCGCAGGGTTTAGCGCGTGCGCTGGGAAGAGATGAAGACCATACGCACTGGTTTAACGACGTATGTAATGCGTTACTGCCTGATTACACATTCTCACTGGGGTGGGATCAGCATGCAGGCCCACAGCCTGATCATTTACCAGTGATTCCCTTGCGTAGTAATGTCAAACCCTACGCCGGGCCACCACTACCATGGCCACCTGGATGGGGCCGTCTGTGGAGTAGCGTTCCCAGAGTGACGCCCTCGGTTCGTATCACGGGAATAAATCGCGCTGACGTCCCCTCAGACGCCGACCGTTGATATCCGCAATACTGACCTCACGCGGGCCCGGTAGTAGAGTGATGGTCGCTCTAGCTTCAATATTTCCTAGCTCTATCACTCTCAAATAAACCCCGGTAAACCCAGATTGAAGCATGTGTTTTACTGCATGCCGAAAACCCATACGCGCTGCAAACTTGTAGCAGGGCGCGCGCGGCTCGGTAACTTCCAACACAAGCTCACCGATTTTTAAACGATCACCAACCCAAAGATCGTTCTCCATAATTCCTATACTCGTAAGATTTTCACCCATCGCACCAGGTGCTAGTTGAGTAGGTTTTTTCAACGCATCGACGTGCGTCTTTTCCCAAAATGCATAATGCTCATACGGGTATAAATACACGGCTTTATCGACACCACCATGAACCGTTAAATCGGCTTGCTCATCACCGTCAATACCTAGTATGCCTACCTGCACAACGCCATCAACGGCCTGCTTGCGTATGCCTGAGACAACGGATTGTGTAACTCCGCTATCGCTTACAAACAAAGGCGCAACTTTGCCCCGATTAACACTATGGATATGCATACGATTACGCTTTCGTTGCGATGTTATTTACAGTCCGTCCATGAACAAAATGGTGGATTGCTTCAAACGCTGGTCGAAAATATTGTTCATAACTGTCGTGCTCTACAAATCCAATATGCGGTGTCGCCAATACATTTTCTAAGCGAAGCAATGAAAGGGTAGGTAACACCGGCTCAGACTCATAAACATCCACGGCAGCGGCTCCCGGTCGGCCTGCTTTTAATGCGCGCTCTAATTCATTCGGTACGATGAGTTCGGCGCGGCTTGTATTAACAATCAATGCATCTGTCTTCATTAATCCAAGCTCATTCGCAGTGACTATATGCCGCGTTATTTCACTTAAGCGCAAGTGCAAGCTCAGCACATCGGACTGCATAAATAATTTCTCTTTTGACTGCGCTACCATCATTCCATGCTCTTGCGCCAGTAGTCGACTCGCTTCGCTGCCCCAGACCATCACTTGCATACCAAAGGCTTTGGCGTAACGCGCGACTAATTGACCAATACGACCATAACCCCATAAGCCGAGAGTGCGTCCGTTTAAAACGCGCCCTAGGGTGTTTCGCTCCGGATCAATCGAACTCGATTGCCACACGCCTTGTCTCATGAGATTGGCATAAGTGGGCAATCTTCTGCTTGCAGCGAGTATCAACGCCCATGTTAATTCAGCAGTTGCAATCGGATCGCCCGCTCCATCTACCACCGTGATCTGTTGTTCGGCTGCCGCTTGAAGATCAATGTGGGAACCTATGCGACCCGTCTGACAAATTAGCTTTAACTTTGGCAGCTTAGAAAGCAAGGCACGGTTTAGAGTCGTGCGCTCACGTATCAACACCAGCACATCAAAATCGGCTAAACGTATCGCTAGCTGACCCTGACCCTTCGCGCCATGTTGAAAGATTTTTACATCTAGCCCATTTAAAGGTTCAAAGCATGGCAGCTTGCGAACGGCATCCTGATAGTCGTCGAGGATGGCGATTTTCATCGTTGGCATCGCTTCCTTTTAAAACCCGACGGGTTCGCTGGAGGTTTGTGCATTATGTGTAATTGTAAGGTTTTGAGCACGTTTTAACGACAGTAGCAAGAAAATAGCGTTTTTTCCTTTGCTGATTGAGGTTTAGCTTACGCCAAAACTATTCTCGGAAATCGTCTAGAAGAGTACAATCTTTTCACACTATTTTTTACATAATTCTAATTAAGACATTCAGCCATTACTCTGATTGAAGCACCAATGAACGATCAGGGGTCGCGGTTATCCACTTCGCTTCCGACAAGACCGCCGTAAAGCCTTTCGCGTCGGCGAGCAAAAACCGTAACGACGATCCTGCCGGCTCAACCACACCTTCTTTTTTGGCATGGCGGCCGATATCATGCGCATGATGGTGTAGGTGTGTAGCTAATCAAGTTGACGATTATGAGTAAATTACGGATATCGACACTCTCGCCACGGAAAATGAACAATCTTTATATGACGTATTGTTTTAAACGCTGGCTCATCTCCTGCCTGCACCGCTTGAGCACACTCGTCGTCGTTTACTACAAGCGCTTTTTACTTAAGTGTTCGCAGATCGGGAACGATCTTTGTTTTTATCTTTGATCATCCTGATTGCCCCG
>JBIIQR010000015.1:0-11035 GCA_044341985.1 Burkholderiaceae bacterium | reverse complement strand
TTATGTGGCGGTACGCATGTCACGCGTACCGGCGATATTGGTTTATTCAAAATTGTGTCCGAAGGTGGCGTTGCCGCAGGCATTCGACGCGTAGAAGCCGTCACCGGTGAGCATGCGTTAGCTTTACTTCAATCACTGGCCGCGCGCGTGAGTGAGGCTGCGAATGCACTCAAGGTACAACCCGAAGAAATTACGCAACGTATCGCGCAGGTACAAGATCAGGTTAAGTCACTCGAAAAAGAATTGGCTGCGCTGAAAGCGAAGATGGCTTCGGGTCAGGGCGATGATTTGTTGGCGCAGGCGGTGGATATTCATGGTATTAAAGTGCTTGCAGTGACGTTGGAAAACGCCGATGTAAACACGCTGCGTGCTGTGATGGACAAGATGAAAGATAAATTAAAAACCGCTGCTATCGTGCTGGCTTCGGTGAGTGATGGCAAAGTGAGTTTGATTGCGGGCGTGACCGCCGACTCAACATCCAAAGTGAAAGCCGGTGACTTAGTTAATTTTGTCGCGCAACAAGTGGGTGGCAAAGGCGGTGGTCGTCCTGACATGGCGCAAGCGGGTGGTACCGATCCTTCAGGATTATCGAAAGCGCTGGCGGGCGTTAGCCAGTGGGTGAGTGAGCGAGTCAGCGCCTAAGTACGAAACTTAATCCGTCTAAAATTATAAAAATAAATTCATGGACTATCGTTATTGCCCTGTATGCGCCAGTGAACTGGTGATGCGTCATGACAGTGAGTCAGGCGCCGATGGAGAAAAAGCGCGATTAGCCTGTCCGGTTGGTCACTGGACACATTGGGATAACCCCATACCGGTACTGGCTGCGTTAGTTGAAGTCGACAATAGAATTTTGTTGGCGCGTAATGCGGCCTGGGGGCCCAAGAATTTTGCGTTGATTACTGGCTTTATGGAACGCGGTGAAACGCCTGAGCAGGGTATCGCGCGCGAGCTGCACGAAGAAACCAGCTTGCAAGCGCACCGCATTGAGCTGATTGGCGTGTATGAATTTCTGCGTAAAAACGAGCTGATCATCGCATACCACGTGCAAGCTGAGGGCGAAATTCGTCTTTCACCAGAGCTGGTGGAATATCGATTGATCTCTCCCGAAAAACTTAAACCTTGGCGTGCCGGAACCGGCTATGCCATGGCAGATTGGATGCGCGCTCGAGGACTGGAGCCTGAATTCATCGATTGGGGTCAAGAGGCGCCGTCGAACGACTAAGGGGAACTTGTTTTCGTTTGTGTCAAATGAATCAAGGGAACAGTGTCTTCACAGATTAAAATTTTGCTAAGTGGTTTTGCAGAGGGTAAGGAATGGAATTTCAGAAAGATGTTGATGCGCGTGGCATGAAATGCCCGTTGCCAATACTGAAAGCAAAAAAAGCGCTGAACGACATGCAGACCGGCGATATTTTGAGAGTGCTGGCTACCGATCCTGGCTCAGTCAGGGATTTCAACGCCTTTGCCCGCCAAACGGGTAATGAGTTGCTGTCGCATGAAGAGCAGAACGCTGAATTTACTTTTTTCCTCCGAAGAAAATAAACGAACGACCGTGCGTGATTTTTGCGCAGAGTTGCGTTATTCCCTATAATCGCTGTTTACGTTAACGTCAATCTGGCAACTCCAGTTTTCGCTGGTCTGGTCAGGCAATTTAATTCATCCCAAGGACAGTTATGAAGGTACTGGTACCCGTCAAACGCGTGGTCGACTACAACGTGAAGGTGCGCGTTAAATCCGATAGCAGTGGTATGGATATTGCCAACGTCAAGATGTCGATGAACCCCTTCGATGAGATCGCGGTTGAAGAAGCGATGCGTCTCAAAGAAGGCGGCAAGGCGACGGAAGTGATTGCTGTGTCGTGTGGTGTTACTCAATGTCAGGAGACCTTGCGAACCGCCATGGCCATTGGTGCTGATCGCGCCATTTTGGTCGAAACCGATGTGGATCTACAGCCTTTAGCGGTGGCCAAACTGTTAAAAGCTGTCGCTGATAAAGAACAACCGCAACTGATCATTTTGGGTAAGCAGGCGATTGATGATGATTGCAATCAAACTGGTCAAATGCTCGCAGCACTGCTTGGTTGGCCGCAAGCGACGTTTGCATCCAAAGTAACTGTCGATGGTGACAAAGCAACTGTTACTCGCGAAGTGGATGGTGGTCTTGAAACGATCTCGCTAACGTTACCTGCCATCGTGACGACTGATTTGCGTTTGAACGAGCCACGTTATGTGACTCTGCCAAACATCATGAAGGCGAAGAAAAAAACACTCGATGTGATTCAACCCGATGCCTTGGGTGTGGATGTCACACCGCGCTTAAAAACCCTCAAAGTTTCCGAGCCGGCTAAACGCTCAGCGGGCACCATGGTGCCGGATGTCGCAACTCTGGTTGCGAAGTTGAAGAACGAAGCAAAAGTCATCTGAATATAACAAGGACACTACGTCATGGCCGCACTTGTCATCGCTGAACACGATAATGCCTCGCTCAAAGCGAGCACCCTGAACACTGTTACCGCCGCTGTTCAATGTAGTAATGAAGTTCATATCTTAATTGCAGGTCACGACTGTGCTGCGGCGGCTGCGGCAGCTGCGCAGATTGCTGGAGTGACTAAAGTATTGATCGCTGAAGGCGCGCAATTTGCTGATGGCCTGGCAGAGAATGTTGCTGAGCAAGCGCTGGCGTTGGCAACTAACTATTCACATGTACTCGCACCAGCAACGGCATACGGCAAAAATATTCTTCCGCGCGTTGCTGCTCGTTTGGATGTGGGTCAAATTTCAGAAATTACTAAGGTCGATTCACCTGACACGTTTGAGCGTCCGATTTATGCTGGTAATGCGATCGCTACAGTGCAATCGATTGATGCCATTAAAGTCATTACTGTTCGTGCTACGGGTTTTGATGCGGCAGCTACCGGTGGTTCGGCAGCGATAGAAAAAATTACGGCAGTAGCTGACTCAGGAAAATCAGCGTTTGTTTCGCGCGAGTTAGCGAAGTCGGATCGTCCTGAACTCACCGCTGCAAAAATTATTGTTTCCGGTGGTCGCGGTATGGGCTCGGCTGAAAACTTTAAAATTCTCGAACCGCTCGCAGACAAGCTTGGTGCTGCCATGGGCGCATCGCGTGCGGCTGTTGATGCAGGTTATGTGCCGAATGATTGGCAAGTCGGACAGACTGGCAAAATCGTTGCGCCTCAGTTGTACATCGCCGTAGGTATTTCTGGTGCGATTCAACATTTGGCGGGTATGAAAGATTCTAAGACGATTGTTGCTATCAACAAGGATGCGGAAGCACCTATATTTAGCGTAGCTGATTATGGACTGGTGGGTGATTTGTTTGAAGCCATACCATCACTAGTACAAGAACTCGGTTAAAAAAATAATTCCCTTCTCGGTTAGCAGAAACTTCAGGAGTTCTAATGAGCTACGTCGCACCTTTAAAAGATATGGTGTTCGTCATGAACGAGTTGGCGGGGCTGGATGCCATTAGCCAATTACCCGGCTGCGAAGATGCGACGCCTGAAACGGCTGAAGCCGTGCTGGAAGAAAATGCAAAATTTTGTTCTGAGGTCGTCGCGCCACTCAACTGGGCTGGTGATTGTGCACCGAGTAGTTGGCATGGCGGCGAAGTAAAAACAACACCCGGATTTAAAGAAGCGTTCAAAGCTTTTGGCCAAGCAGGTTGGCAAGGTGTACAGCATCCGGTTAATTACGGTGGTCAGGGCTTGCCCAAGCTGTTAGCCACTCCGTGTATCGAGATGTTGAACTCGGCGAATCTGTCATTCGCATTGTGTCCGTTGTTGACTGACGGTGCGATCGAAGCGCTGATGACAGCAGGTACTGATTCACAAAAAGACTTGTATCTGGAAAAACTGATTTCAGGTAAATGGACTGGCACGATGAATTTGACCGAGCCGCAGGCGGGTTCAGATTTGTCATTAGTGCGTTCACGTGCAGTACCGGAAGCAGATGGCACGTACAAAATCTTTGGCACCAAAATTTATATTACATACGGCGAACATGATATGGCTGAGAACATCATCCATCTCGTGCTGGCACGCACGCCAGACGCACCAGAAGGTGTGAAAGGTATTTCACTGTTCATCGTCCCTAAATTTCTCGTCAAAGCGGATGGTAGTCTGGGCGATAGAAATGATGTGCATTGCGTATCGATTGAACACAAGCTGGGTATCAAAGCCAGCCCCACCGCTGTTTTGCAATATGGCGATCACGGTGGTGCAATCGGTTATTTGGTTGGACAAGAAAATCGCGGTTTAGAGTACATGTTCATTATGATGAACGCTGCGCGTTTTGCGGTGGGTATGCAAGGCATATCGGTAGCCGAGCGTGCCTATCAAAAAGCAGTTGGTTATGCGCGTGATCGTGTTCAATCGCGCGACCTCGCGGGTTCTGCTGGTCCGGTGGCGATCATTCATCACCCTGACGTAAAACGCATGCTGATGTCTATGCGCGCACAAACGGAAGCAGCACGCGCATTATCGTATGTGACAGCAGCGGCTTTCGATGCTGCGCATCACCATGCTGATGAGACTACACGCAAAGCGAATCATGCCTTCTATGATTTCATGGTGCCTATCGTGAAAGGTTGGTCGACTGAGATGTCGATTGATGTTGCATCGACTGGTGTGCAAGTGCACGGTGGTATGGGCTTTATTGAAGAAACGGGCGCGGCACAGCATTATCGCGATGCACGTATCTTGACGATTTACGAAGGTACGACGGCGATTCAGGCGAATGATTTGGTAGGTCGTAAGACGCTGCGTGATGGTGGAGAGCTGGCAAAAAATTTACTAGCTCAAGTTGCGGCGACAGCGGCTGAATTAACCAGTTCAGGTAATGTTGAGTTGGTATCGATTGGTCAGCGCTTAGCTGCGGCGAGCACCGATCTGAAGAGTATTGTTGAATTTATTGCGGCTAACGGCAAGACCGACATCAAAGCCGCCTTTGCAGGAAGCGTGCCTTATCTGAAAATCGCAGGCATCGTGTTTGGTGGTTGGCAGATGGCGCGTGCCGCGAAGATCGCTACTGCAAAATTAGCTGAAGGTGGTGGTGATGCTTCTTTTTACAAAGCCAAGATCGCTACTGCGCGCTTTTTTGCTGATCACTATCTGAGCACTTCTTCCGCTGCACGGATTTCGGTGGTTGAAGGTAGTGCAGGTGTGTTGGCGCTCGCTGACGAACAGTTTTAATTTACTCTAGGTGAGTGCAGCGGCTGTTTAAATTTTAGATTAGCCGTATGCACCACCTGTCAGCATCAGATCGAAGGCGCGCGCGATAACGGTGAGTAGCAGCGTCGCTCCGTAAAAAAGATTCAACACCATCATCGCTGGAATGGGCCAGCGACTGTCGGTTTTGGTTTCTGATTCAGCGTTGTACTTCTCATCCCATTTTTCATCCGGCGTCAGACCAATCACAAAAGTCTCCAGGCTCGCCACCAGTAGCGAGAGCACCGCAGGTGCAGCGTAGGCCAGCAGTAGCCAGTCGGGATGCAGAGTGAATAACAGACCTGAAGCCGGTATGCTGGCCGCATGCAGCCAACCCCACCGGTCTTTCATGCCATTTAGATAAAATCGGTGCAGACCTGCGCCACCCAAAACGAGTGCGAGTACCGTTGCTAAGGCTTTGCTTTTAAACGTTGAATTCATTGGTTTTTGCTTCGAGCTGAGGGTGCGACCTAAGATTGTTGCTAATTTTAAAATTCACTGGCGATGCTTACGCTCGCGGTGGCGGCAGTGTGCACTGTCCCGCTGGTGATGGCAAATTGGCTGAGTCGGCACCTGAAATCCCGTGAAACTTGCCCGCATAAGGTGAAAATCCACAATAAATCAGCGACTTCCCGCATTTTGGCTTGTCCCCTTAGGGTGAAAAACGCTATAATCGCGGTCTTTTTTCGTGTCCGTATTTCCCCCTTTTTGGTAGAGAAAATTATGGTTGTTATTCGTTTATCCCGTGGTGGTGCAAAGAAGCGCCCTTTTTACAATATCGTTGCTACTGATTCGCGCAATCGCCGCGATGGCCGCTTTATTGAGCGCATCGGTTATTACAACCCAGTCGCTTCTGGCGCAGCTCAGCCTTTCAGTATCGATCAGCAGCGTTTGACTCACTGGCAAAGCGTTGGCGCGCAATTGTCGCCAACCGTCCAGCGCTTGATCAAAACCGTCGGCAAGCAAGCTGCCTGATTTGACGATGTCGGGTGCTCCGGGAATCCCGGTTCCCGATGATCTGATTTTGGTGGCCCATGTAACGGGTGCCTATGGTCTGGCAGGTTGGGTCAAGTTGAAGCCTTATTCGGATGATGCGGGTGCTTTGGTTCACGCAAAAACCTGGTGGATAGACAAACCTGAACTGCGTGATGTGGATGTGCTTCAGGTGCGATCGCAAGGCGAAGATCTGGTGGCTCAGTTGATGGGTGTAGTCGATAGAAATTCAGCTGAGGCGCTGAAAGGCGCAACAGTGCAAGTGAGACGGGCGCATTTCCCGCCACTTGATGATGGAGAGTTTTACTGGATCGATCTGATCGGCCATGCGGTTGAAAATCTCCGAGGAGAATCGCTCGGTGAAGTCACCGGTCTGATGGATAACGGCGCGCATCCGATATTGAAAGTCGCGCTGCCGGGTTCAGAAAAAGCCCACGAACTATTAATCCCCTTTGTGGATCAGTTCGTTACTTCAGTCGATTCAGCAGCAAAAAGAATACAGGTGGATTGGGAGCGCGATTACTAGCTCTCGGTTCTGGGGGGTGGGCATGCAGTTTGATGTGATTTCGCTCTTTCCTGAGATGTTTTCGGCATTGACGTCATCGGGGATTACTCGACGAGCGTTTGATCAAAAACGATGTGAGCTGTCTTTGTGGAATCCGCGAGATTTCACCAGTGATAATCATCGTACTGTGGATGATCGGCCGTATGGCGGTGGTCCTGGAATGGTGATGATGGCCGCTCCGCTGGAATCAGCTATTACAGCGGCAAGTCAGCGGCAGTTAGCGCTGGGTTTACCTAAGCCTAAAGTGATTTATATGTCGCCACAGGGTGCGCCACTAAATCATGCACGGGTGATGGCGCTGACAGAAGCAGCAGGATTAGTGGTTTTGTGTGGTCGTTACGAAGCAGTGGATCAGCGTTTGATCGATCGTTGCGTCGATGAAGAAATCAGCTTAGGCGATTTCGTTTTGTCCGGTGGTGAGTTGCCGGCCATGGCATTGATGGATGCAGTGATCAGGCAGTTGCCGGGTGTGTTGCATGACGATGCATCGGCAGTGGAAGACAGTTTTGTGAATGGTCTTCTCGATTGCCCGCACTACACGCGACCAGAGATGTATGAAGAGACTAGTGTGCCGGCTGTACTGTTAGGCGGGCATCACGCAGAGATAGAAAAATGGCGGCGTGAGCAAATGCTTGACGCTACCCAGCGCAAGCGCCCTGATTTACTTGCTAAGGCGCGCGCAGCAGGATTGCTGACTAAGGCTGATGAAGCCTTTCTTAAGCAGAGCAGTAAGTAGTAAGTAGTTTGTAGTGAGTAGTTAGTCGAGGGGCAGTTACGGTTTTTAAATGCTGCCCTGTTATGTGTAATTCATCCTCTACCGGGCATAGTCGTTATTAGCGCCGGCACGATGCAAAGGAGCAAACCATGGATCTGATCCAACAACTAGAGCAAGAAGAAATTACCCGTCTGGGTAAAAACATTCCTGAATTCGCACCTGGCGATACCGTTATCGTTAACGTGAACGTGGTTGAAGGTAACCGCAAACGAGTACAGGCGTATGAAGGTGTCGTGATATCCCGTCGTAATCGTGGCTTGAATTCGAACTTCATCGTTCGTAAAATCTCGTCAGGCGAAGGTGTAGAGCGTACTTTCCAATTGTATTCACCACTGATCGCTTCGATTGAAGTGAAACGTCGCGGTGATGTACGTCGTGCCAAGTTGTACTACCTGCGTGAACGTTCAGGTAAATCGGCGCGTATTCGCGAAAAATTGCCTAGCCGTCGTACAGCTGATTCCGCAGCGGAGTAAGCAGTCGAGTTATGGCGAACTAAAAAGGGCACCGAGCGTGCCCTTTTTCTTTTTTGAATGCTGATGAAAAATCCGTTTGATCCTACCGCAGCACCGATTGATTCTTTGGCTTCCGAGCAGGCCTTAGCATTGGAGCGCTTACATCCCGAGTGGCTGCGTCAACGTTTTCGCCAACCCGCCGAATGGACGCCTGAATTTACCGATGAACATGTACTGCGTGATACGCAGCGCGTGCCGGTGCCTGCGTCGGTGTTGGTGCCGCTGGTGGTGCGTGAGAATCATATTTCTTTGTTACTCACGCAGCGCACGGCACATTTGCATGATCATGCAGGTCAGATTAGTTTTCCTGGTGGGCGAGTTGACCCCGATGATGTAGATGCTGTCGCCACGGCCTTACGTGAAACGGAAGAAGAGATCGGTCTCTCTCGTCGTCATATCGAAGTAATCGGTTCATTGCCTGATTACTTCACGGGTACCGGTTTTCAAGTCACTCCTGTGGTGGGCTTAGTTCATCCGCCTTTTGATTTGGCGGCTGATGAATTCGAAGTGGCCGAGATCTTTGAAGTGCCGCTACATTTTTTGATGGATGGTGCCAATCACCAACGTCGCAGTGCTGAATTTCCCGGCAAACCTGGCCGCCGGACGTTTTACGCGATGCCTTTTCAGCACTATTTTATTTGGGGCGCCACCGCCGCCATGCTGCGTAATCTTTATCATTTTGTTCGCGCTTGAGCCGGGTATGCATTACTCTTCATTTAGCTTATGATTTACTGAAATTCCAGCGCCTCTTATGACTCTGTTTTCTATACTCTTCGTTTTGCTGATTGAACAGTTCCGCCCCCTGCGTGCGGACAATCCCATCTATGCCGCAATACGTGTATTCGCAGCTCGCATAGAGCATAGTTTTAATGCGGGTCGACTCGAGCATGGTCGTATGGCCTGGTTGGTCATGATGTCGATTCTGGTAGCACCCACCTTATTGATCTACTGGTTGCTTGCGTTGGTAGGGCCATTAGCGCAGTTCGTGTGGAGTGTGTTGATTGTTTATTTGACGATGGGCTTTCGTCATTACAGTCATTACTTCACAGCGATTCAAGTAGCGCTGAATAATGGCGAGTTGTCACAGGCGCGTGATCTTCTTGCAGAATGGACTGGGCAAGATGTGCGTGACCTCGATTTTCACGATATTGCTCGCTTATCAGTAGAAAACGCACTGATCACCACCCATCGACATGTGTTTGGTGTTTTTTTGTGGTTGTTGTTGCCGATTGGACCCGCCGGCGCTGTCATTTACCGCGTCGCAGAATACTTGTCACGTTCATGGACTGAGCCTGAGCATCTGCGCCAAGAATCCTTTGGAACATTCGCTAAAACCGCATTTGACTGGATAGATTGGCTTCCAGCACGCTTAACCGCTGTGGCTTTCGCCATTGTCGGTAATTTCGAAGACTCTATTTACGCCTGGCGAAATTTTGCTCGTCGCTGGGCCAGTCATACCACCGGAATTATTTTGTCGGCGGGTGGTGGTGCGATGGGAGTACGTCTGGGAACGCCTGCTGAATATGCGCCTGCAGTGCCTGAAGTCGATATCACGCGTTACGAATCCTCTAGCCCTGAACTCGAGATTTTGCCGGGTGAAGAACCGTCTGCTCGTTCATTGCAAAGTACCGTAGGCTTGATTTGGCGCGCACTTCTTCTTTGGATATTGCTGTTGGTGCTAGTCTCTGTTGCCAACTGGCTGGGCTGAAAATAGTCAAGCAAGCTGATTGCCCTAAGGATTGCTAGAAAGTCGGCGTCCTTGTGGTTCTTTTCTAGTAAAAATACGGGTACAGCTTTGTTTCCCCTCTCATATTCGGTAAGATAGCGGCAAATGGTGTGCTGCAGCAAAACGCCACCCAACCCCTATTGTTTGAAAGCCTGCCACCCGCATGGCCGACCTGAATTCAGAATCATCCAGCGAAGCGACCGACTTCATCATTCAGGGCTTGACCAGTAAAGGTAAACCCTTCCGGCCTAGTGATTGGGCCGATCGCTTGTGTGGAATCATGGCGCGTTTTAATCCCGACGCTGGCAGTGGTTACGACCTTCATCTTCAGTACTCCCCTTATGTACAACCTGCGCTGATTGAAGGCGTGCGTTCGGTTTTGGTTGACGCTAAGTTGTACGCGCTTGAACCCATGGCGTATCACTTTATGCGTAGCTTCGCAAAAGACAATGATTTAACCATCATCGAAGCGTGCCTACTGCCTAACAAGCACTGATTAAATAAAATGGAGACGGTTGTCTCATATTTATTCAAGCTACTAACTTGATTCAACGGGCCTCCGCATCTCACAGCCGCGTTGGATCACCACAAAATTCGAAATAAATCAGTGTTCGTCTAATTCATTCCTTAAATTTTTTTCACATTTTTGTGGAGAAATTTTGTGTGGATACCTTCATACACCCTCAACGCATATACAGATGCATTGGTCAGAGATCAATCCTGGAATCACTTCAAGAAAAATTATAAATCGAACTAATGATCGATATTAGGTCGGTTAATTGAATTGTTAATGCGAGAGCTAGCAACTTGTGCGATTTAATTTTATTTGGCGCAACCTGTTGCCCTGATTCACTTGGCTGTTTATCAATCATGCCGGGTTCGCGAAAAATCACAGGCTTTAGCCTGATTGAATTAATGATTGCGTTAGTCATCGCTAGCTTACTGGCGACGGTTGCTTTACCTGCCTACCGCGATCACATGATACGCGGCGCTATCCCTCAAGCGACGGGTGGTCTGAGTCTGTTTGCTATGCGAATGGAAGAGTATTACCAAGACAATCGCACCTACGCCAACGGTACTACCTGCGGTGCTGCTACACCAGTGAGCGAGAAATTTAGCTTTAGTTGCGTCACAACTTCTGCAGGTCAGTCGTATGTCTTGACTGCTGTTGGAATCAGCGGCGACCTGACCGCATTTTCTTATGCTTTGAATCAAGCGGGAGTTGCTCAAACGATAG
>JBIIQR010000286.1:0-3075 GCA_044341985.1 Burkholderiaceae bacterium | reverse complement strand
AGATGGTTGCCGGCGATAAGACAGTTCGTATTTTTGGTGAAGACATCGCCATTAATGCGGAAGTCGTGTCATTACCAAGTATGTCGGCGCACGCCGATGCTGGGCAATTGATAACCTGGATGAAGACATTGAAGAAAAAGCCTAAGCATGTCTTTGTGACTCACGGTGAGCCAGCATCCGCCGATGCGCTGCGTTTGCGAATTTCACGTGAATTGGGCTGGGATGTCAGTGTTCCCTTGCTGGGTCAGCGCGTAGAAATCGAAGGTTTGTAATTTTCGATGTGCGCGTGGCATGACAGTCCACCGAGGCTATCGTTTGACCGTCATCGGGAAATCCGATAGAAGCTTTTGACAGAGCGCTTCTTTACCCAGCTAGGCCGCCTTGCTGGTAAACGCTGATTGGCCTTGGCTAAATAATTCCTTAGACGCCTGCTTATCTTTTTTTTCCATGCATTGCTGGGAGTCTTGCTGAAATCGCCAAGCGTAATAGGTAAACCGGCATTCAGTGCGTGCTTTGGTAAACAAACCGTCCATCTTAATTAAATCGTCACATCTATCAGCATGCGCGGTGCCTGCGCATAGCAGAAGAATCAGGGCATAAGTACAGCGTACTTGTAAAGAAAAAGGTCTGCGAATCATGGTCTTATCTGATTTTTACTGAGTTCGTTGCCAAGGCCTGAGTTTATCCAAAAAGCCAGATCGCCACCGCTAACTATTTCTGAATGTAACCGAGGGTAGCCAAATGTAACGTTTCTCTGCGAGTCGGAATGAGCGTCATACGATGCATTCGCGTCAACGAATTAACGGTTTTTTCTGAGACGCGCTAATTATCCACTCATGTATTTAAGGGAGTTATTATGAAAACGCTAGTCTTGTTATCCAGCCTGATCCTCGCTTCTACAGGTGCTTTCGCCGAATCAGCTAAAAGCGATGCGACACCCGCCGCACCTACTAAAGCTGCCTCGCATGACGCTGCCAAGACCACGCATGCAAAAGCCACACACGGCAAAGATGCCGCAGCAAAATCGAAATCAACTGATGTCAAGCCTGCCGAGGCCACACCCGCCGACAAGGCCAAGTAAGTCAATTTGTTGTACCCCTCGTAGTGGTGAAGTAAATCCTTCCTTCAGGGATCGCAGCTTATACGCCGCGATCCCTTTTTCTTTTCCTGTCTAAGGAATGGGCAGTCAAATCGTCGATGTTTCTCGACTAGGATTACAATCGAGCGCATGAACACCGATCACCCAATCAAGTTGTCTATGCTGGATCTGGTCCCAGTACGTGAGGGCGCCAGTATTTCTGACGCACTTTGGCAGGCTCAGCGCACAGCTCAGCATGTGGAGAACCTCGGCTTTACACGCTACTGGGTTGCGGAACATCACAATCTTCAAGGCGTGGCTAGTTCGGCTACAGCGGTTTTGGTGGGGCATATTGCGAGTGGTACGCAGCGCATCCGGGTTGGGTCGGGTGGGATTATGTTGCCCAACCATGCACCGCTGACGGTGGCAGAGGCCTTCGGTACCTTGGCTGAGCTGTACCCTGGACGCATCGATCTGGGTTTGGGTCGTGCACCCGGAACCGATTCAATAACGATGCGTGCTTTGCGCCGCGATCGTATCGAAACAGAAGACGATTTCCCGCGCGATGTCGCCGAATTACAAGCTTTACTTGCACCGACTGTGCGGGGTCAGCGTGTCGTCGCCTTACCGGGCGCAGGAACGCAAGTGCCGATATGGCTGTTGGGGTCGAGTTTGTTTTCCGCAGCACTAGCGGCTGAACGTGGTTTGCCGTTTGCATTTGCTTCGCACTTTGCGCCGCGTTTTTTAATGCAGGCGATCAGTTTGTATCGACGTCAGTTCAAGCCTTCGGAATCCTTGCAAAGTCCTTATGTGATGATAGGCGTACCTTTGGTTGCTGCGGCAACGGATGAACGGGCGCATTATCTTGCTAGCAGCGTGTTTCAACGCATTTTGGGAATATTGACCGGTCATCGACGTCCTCTGCAGCCACCACAGCAGGGTTTCATGGAATCCTTGTCCGAGGATGAACAGCGCGGCATTGCAAGTTTTCTCGGTGCTGCGGTGATTGGAAGTCCTGACACCGTGCGTGAAGGCTTGATGCAATTACAGCAAGCCACGCAAGCGGATGAAATTATGTTGACGTGCGATATATACGAGCCAGAGTTGCGTCTGCAATCGCTGGACATTGCTGCCACCTGCATGGAAAGTGTGGCTGCTTGAAGTTTTTTGGTTCTTTGATTCTTGTTTTTTATTGTCTGCTTTTCTTCGCGCACTTTTTTCAAAAAAGTACTGACCCTAAATTCAGTCGCTAATCTTATCCACAGTTTCGGTGGGTATCTCTGTGGATTAATCCACATCAAACGAGGCAAGTGATTGATTTTTCTCGCCTAAAATGATTTGCGTAAAATCATCTCATTAATAGGCACTCGTGCGACATTAAATGGCAAAGACTCGTTACTCAAATAAAAATAAGCGAGCATGAACTTATTTGCGGGATATGCCTTCGGGTAAAGAAAACGCTTTTTGATAGTCATCAGAAGAAAAAAATGCGTCGTTTTCAAGATATGCCAGCATCATGTCAGTCGCATCAACACCCCAGAAAGCGTTGCCATTCACGATAGCAGTGGGCACTCCGAAAACACCGTGTGCGATCGCCTGTTCACCATTGCGGCGCAACGCTGTTTTCACTTCTTCTGTCTTGAGCGCCGATTCATCGAGCGAAAATTCACTCAGTAGCGCTTGCCATGCGTCCAGATCCGTTGGTAAATGCCCTTCCTGCCAAACGAAATTAAACAAACGATCCACAACGTTTGGCGTTGCACCAGCAGCAATCGACAATCGCAGTAAGGGTAGCGGGTTAAACGGATGCGCTGAGGGTAATCGCAATGAAATACTTTCTCGCTTAGCGATCCACAGGCAATGAGCGTAGGTCCAGCCACGCTTGGGTGGAATTTCTACCGGCCCTTTGTTACCCCAATGATTAAGCAATCCCGCAAATAGCAGTGGATAAGGAGTGACTGTGACGTGTGAGGCTTCACGCCGTAACTTGTGCCATT
>JBIIQR010000014.1:0-11149 GCA_044341985.1 Burkholderiaceae bacterium | reverse complement strand
CCTATGCGTTGGATTTCAGTGGGCGCGGCTCATCTGACTATCTGCCGATAGGATCGGACTACCGCATGAGTCGATGTTTGAAAGAGGCTTTTTTTGCCTACAACTACCTACTAGGTTCGCTCCGCCTGCTTGAAAATACTAAGCGGCATATTCATTTGGTTGGCAATAGCATGGGTGGATTGATCGCAGTTTTTTTAGCGTTACACAAGCCATGTTATTTGCGATCCATTGTAATCAACGACGTGGGTTGCGTCTTACCTTGGGCTGGACTGATGAGTTTGTATGGTGCAATAGGACGATCATCATTTTTTCCTGGCCGACATGGCCGCAGTCGTGATCGAGGTAGCCTTGCACAAACGCTCGACGTTGATACGCGATTATTATCAGCTGTAGTTAGGCCAAACTATATGGATTTGCCACACCAAAAAACATTATTTGGTATTAGTTTTGAAGAGCAATTTTCGGTTATTGATATACCTATTATGGTTATTCGACCAACAGATTCAAAACTTTTACCTGAAACGGTACTCCAACGCATGCATTCACTACCCAATAATTTTTCGTTTATTGATGTTCCTGGGATGACTCATCCAGCGCTCTATTCAGAATCATTGATTGCATCTATTCAAAAATTTATCGTTGATGCAGAAGAAATAGGATTAGAAAAAAATCATCAACAATCCTCCTCGCTGTCGTTAGCTAAAGGTGCATCCTATGAACGAACTTTTGGATAAATTCTCAGTAGGGCAAAAAATCGTCGCTAAAAGCTGGCCTGATAAATTTAGTCTAGATTGCCTTGAGCGGTGTATTGATGTGTTTCGCGGTTTGAAATCCGATGCGCAAATGATGATTCTTGCGATTGATTCGCAAGATTATGTAGGTATGCTGGTTCATGAATTTGCTAAAAATAATCCAGAAACACGTGAGCTATTTTCAGATCGGGAATTCAAAGTTTTAGGGGCGCCTCGCTTAATCGGTCACCGCATTCTTGCATTGACTTACAGCTTTCTGAGTATGGATTTCGTTTCGTTTGAAGAATCGACACTCGATAGCTGTAACAAACCCGTACTCATATTTTCTGATTCCAGTACGTTTCTTATCGATTGTGAGTCACACCTTTTACCGGGATAGTCGATGATACATAGTCGCCGTGGGTGGTTATCACTGACTTTACTGCTGGCCTGTGATCCTTCGTTTGCACAGGTCATGATTGGTAAATTTTCATCGACAAAGCCTGAGATACCCGCACCCTGGCAATTGATACGACTTGAAACCCAGGTCCCGGCAACGTCGTATCGCATTAGTTTATGGGACGGCGTTGATGCGGTGGAAGCCCGCGCAGAGCGCAGCATGGCTTTATTGGGACGCCCCGTCGATATTGATTTAGCGGTGACGCCAGTACTTTGCTGGCGTTGGCGTGTTGATGGGGTTGTACGTTCTGCCGACATGATGCGCCGTCGCGGTGATGATTATGCAGCGCGTATCTATCTTGCTTTTGATCTGCCATCAACTGCATTGAGTTTGACTGACAAAGCATCATTAACTCTAGCACGTGCTTTTTATGGGAGTCGTGTTCCCGATGGAGCGATCAATTACGTTTGGGATAATCGTCATCCAGTCGGTACGCATATGCCGAATGCTTACACTGATAGAGTGCGGATGATCGTGCAGCGTTCAGGTAATGATGAGGCTGGATTTTGGGTAACCGAGCGAGTCAATATTCATCACGATGTAAAACGCTCCTTTGGAACATCCGAAGCACGTCTTAAATTAGTGGCAGTAGCTTCAGATTCTGATAACACCGGCGAAACCGTACGTGCCGGATTTGCGGATTTACATTTTGTTCGCGCAACCGATGCATGTCAGTTTGAGAGCTTGAAATCAGGTGTGGCTCTCGATCAGAGTGCATCACCTCGACATTCAGAATAACAAAAAATGAGTCAGCTTCAATCGTTTGGATTTAATAAAGCCCATCGTTCGTGGTCGCACCAGCGACCACCCTTTTTCAGAAATTTCGGGCTGTAGCCTTCTTTGCGAAAACCGCATGCTTTAGCGAGTTTTTTGGAGGCTGTATTTTCTGGCTGAATGTTGGCTTCTAATCGGTGTAGCTTCAGCGTAGAAAAAGCGATCTGGATGACTTCAGTGACGGCTTGTCTCATCAGCCCCTGCCGTTGTTGACCTTCAAATGCAAAATAGATGATGTAGGCATTTTTAAAATCACCCATGAAGATATCTTGCAGTTCAACCACGCCCACGATCGATCCGTTGTCATTACGTCGCACTACAAAGGACAGGTCTTCGGCAGTACGCATCTCATTGACATAGCGCTTGAAAGCGCTGGTTGTCAAAGGAACTTTTACCCAGGCTCGATGACTTAAACGACTGGCTCGTGCAGCACGAAGAAATTCAATCTCATCTTTTGGGGAGATTTTTTTTAGTGTGATTGCTGGGGCGGTTTTTTTCATAAGCGGTTTCTGGTTCAATCGTAAATAGTTCCATTTTAGCGTTAGGTAGTTTTTTACTATCTGTTTGATTTAGAGCCCTCAGCGAAAGCAAAAAAAAGCCCGCCATACGGCGGGCTTTTTACTAACGCATTACTAATTACCAGATTGCTTTACCGCTAGTTGCATCTTTCAGATTGGCTTTCCAGCTGTCTTGGATCAGCTTGACAGTTGCTGGTGGCAAAGGAACGTAGTCGAGCTCAGTGGCCATAGCCGCACCATTTTTATACGACCAGTCAAAAAACTTCAGTACAGCACGACCGGTCAAGCCATCAGCTTGAGATTTATGCATCAAGATGAACGATGCACCAGTCGCAGGCCAGCTATTTTTACCAGTTTGATTTGTTAAGACAACAGCCATACCGGGTGTGCCTGCCCAGTCGGCATTCGCTGCCGCTGATTTAAATGTTTCATCATCAGGCAAAACAAATTCACCATCACGATTCTTCATTTGAGCGTAAGCGATTTTGTTTTTCTTCGCATAGGCATATTCCACGTAGCCAAAGGCGCCTTTGATACGTTGAACGTTCGCTGCAACACCTTCGTTACCTTTGCCGCCTACACCAGTTGGCCATTTAACAGCTGTTCCAGAACCAATTCCACTTTTGAAATTAGCATTCGCTTTGGAGAGGAAGTCTGTCCAAATGAATGTGGTGCCTGAACCATCAGCACGGTGCACGACTGTAATGTTGATTGCTGGAAGTGTCACGCCTGGATTTAGACCAGTAATCTCAGGAGCATTCCATTTAGTGATTTTGCCTAAGTGGATACCAGCGATAACGTCCGCTGTCAGTTTCAACTGACCGGGTTCAATACCATCAAGATTAAACACAGGAACCACACCGCCGATGATGGCTGGAAATTGCACTAGGCCCTCTTTGTCTAACTCTTCTTGCTCGAGTGGCTTATCGGATGCGCCGAAATCAACCGTCTTAGCTTTGATTTGACGAACACCACCGCCCGAGCCTATCGATTGATAGTTCAGGCCAATGCCTGTAGCTGCTTTGTAGGCTTCGGCCCATTTAGAATAGATTGGGTAAGGAAAAGTCGCACCAGCGCCCGTTAAGTCAGCGGCATTTGCCGACATCGCTAATAATAGGCCAGTAACCAGACCACTTACGTTTTTCAATAATTGTTTGCTACGCATATACACTCCTTAATCTCCATAGAGGGATGACACAAAAAAGCACTTGCAACTGACACTATAAATTGTGCGTGTGTCAGGTTTATGACAGAAAATTGCACTAATAGTAATAATTGTCATTGATTTGTCACCGACAACTCGTAGAATCAATTGCATGCGCGCCTCCCGAATTGCCAAATCTGTTAAGTCAGCTAGCTCACACGCTGCTACGCCTTCGCCAATTTCTGCGAAATTGGATTTATTAAACCGTGAGCTTTCATTACTGGCGTTTAATCGCCGTGTACTTGCACAAGCACAGGATCACAGTCTGCCTCTTCTTGAGCGCTTGAAATTTCTTTGCATAGTTAGCAGCAACCTCGATGAATTTTTCGAGGTTCGTATTGCTAGCTTGATGGCGATAGAGCGCGAAAGAAATCTAAGCTTGGATCCTATTGTGCCAGAAGGCTTTGACTTAGTCGGTCCAGCTGCGCAAGATTTAGTTCGCGAGCAGTACATCGTTCTTAACGAGCAAATTCTTCCTGCGTTGGCAGAGCAGGGCATTCATTTGGTTCGCCATGTCGACCGAAGCGAAGAGCAGCGTGCGTGGGTTAAAGACTATTTTGAACGTGAAGTCAGACCTATTCTCACGCCTATTGTGCTCGATCCATCCCATCCGTTTCCGCAAATCGTCAATAAAAGTCTCAATTTTATTGTTGAACTGAATGGCAAAGACGCTTATGGACGAGGCACATCGATTGCCGTGATTAAGGCTCCGCGCGTACTTCCGCGAATTATTCAATTGCCTGAAAAAATTTCCGGTGACGGTAACGCATTTTGTCTTTTGTCGTCCGTTATTCATGCCCACATAGAAGATCTTTTTCCTGGTCGAGAAGTTAAAAGTTATTCACAATTTCGAGTCACGCGTGATAGTGACTTGTGGGTCGATGAAGAAGAAGTTAAAAACTTGCGTCAGGCATTAAAAGGTGAGCTCCAGACACGGCATTTTGGTTTTGCTGTACGTCTTGAGGTGGCAGAGAACTGCCCCGCAAATCTGTCCAATTTTTTGCTCAATCAATTCAATATTGCGCCAGAGTTTCTGTACCGCGTTAATGGTCCGGTGAATATGGTGCGACTCAATGAGTTAGTTGACTATGCTTCTCGTCCTGAATGGCGTTTTGCTCCATTTTCACCCAAGCTTTCTGTGTCGTTAGTCGATGGCGACTTATTTGGCGCGATCGCAAATAAAGATATTCTTTTGCATCATCCCTTTCAGTCCTTCCAACCCGTTATTGACTTCATACGCACTGCTGCGCACGATCCGCAGGTAGTCGCTATCAAGCAGACTATTTACCGCACGGGTATGAATTCTGAATTGATGGAAGCCTTAATCATGGCCGCACATAACGGAAAAGAAGTCACCGTTGTTGTGGAACTCATGGCGCGCTTTGACGAAGAGGCGAATATCAATTGGGCCGATCGTCTCGAGCAGGCGGGAGCACAAGTCGTGTATGGCGTGGTGGGTTTAAAGACGCACGCCAAGATGGCATTAGTGATTCGCCGTGAATCTGGCAATCTACGGTTTTATGCTCATATGGGAACCGGTAATTACCATCCGACGACGACAAAATTTTATACAGATTTCGGTTTGCTGACAGCAAACGCTGAACTTGCTAAAGATGTGAATGAAGTCTTCATTAGTCTGACTAGTTTGGCAAAACCAAGAAAACTGCAGCACTTGTGGATAGCGCCATTTGAATTGCAGCGTGAATTAGTTAAGGCGATTCGCAACGAGACGCAAATTGCTAAGCAGGGTGGCGAAGGTCAGATTACTGCAAAGATGAATTCGCTAGTAGACGAATCGATTATTGAGGCCTTGTATGAAGCATCGCAAGCCGGCGTAAAGATCGAACTTATCGTTAGGGGAGCATGTTCGCTTCGCCCAGGAGTTCCCGGAATGTCTGAGAACATTCATGTTCGATCCATTGTTGGACGATTTTTAGAGCACAGCCGCATTTTCAACTTCCATAATGAAGGTGCTAATGACGTTTATCTTTCTAGTGCAGATTGGATGAACCGCAATCTTTTCAGGCGTATTGAGATTGCTTTTCCTGTGCTGGATCCGCAACTGAAGAAACGTGTGCTTCAAGAGGGTCTACTACCTTATCTTAAAGATAATAAAAATTCTTGGGAGCTCGACTCGGATGGGGTTTATCATAGGCGCAAGTCGCGAACAGTTCAGACAGAATTCAGCGTACAACAACATTTGATGAACACCTTAGGTGGATAAATGGATTTGATTCTCTGGCGCCATGCGCAAGCCGAAGCGGGTGAACCCGATGAGGGGCGCGAGTTGACGCAACAGGGACGCAAACAAGCACTTCGTATGGGCGCTTGGTTAGATCGCACTTTACCCAGCGGCTGCAAAATTTTATGCAGTCCCACCTCTAGAACGGTTCAGACCGTCGACGCCTTAGGCCGCAAATATAAAATTCTTCCTGAGATTGGCCCCATGGCTACTGCCACGGAAGTGCTTAATGTCGTCGGTTGGCCTGATTCAAAAACTCCCGTCATGGTCGTAGGGCATCAGCCATGGTTGGGTGAAGTGGCTTCCTTGTTACTGACAGGCGAGGAGCAGGACTGGACTGTAAAAAAATCCAATGCTTGGTGGATTTCACATCGTCTACGCGACGAAGGCAATGAGGTATTTCTTAAAGCCGTTCTGAGCCCGGAATTTTTCTTTGATTGAGTACGAATCTATTTTAGTGATTTGCTGAATACGATAGAACCATCAACCAAAATCCCAGCGGCGTAAATATCCAATATTCAATCGGTGCACCAGCTACCCAATTCTTATGCCAGTTGGCATGCGTTTTTTCAAAACGCTTAAATCCGAATGCGGGATTAAGTACAAACCATAAAAAATCTTCGCTTACCCAAAACAGCATGATGCTCGCTAATGCACGCATCTCTGCTTGCCAAGAATAATCGGCACTAAACACCATTGGAAAATGAAAAAATAAAGCGATGATAGAAAAAGCCCAAGCGTGATAGCCCGTCATTACTCGGCCACCCCAAAAAATATCGAGCAGCCAATGACCTTCAATGCGCCAGGTAGGAAGGTTCGCTGCCCATCCAGCATCACCTTCAATCGCAATTTCTAATTTTGCGAAAAAAAATCCGAGGACGAAAACACTTAGTAAAGTGGTCGCCATGGACATCCAGTCAGCGTTCGTCATACGTTTTGCCCAGCTAGATGTTTTTCAATGTGATTAAGTAAAGCGCTAGCAGCGCCAGCTCTGCCAAGTGCGGAAGCTTGTCTCTTCATGTTCTCGAGTTTTTCAGGTTTAGCTAATAACTGACTTAAGCGGTATACAAGAGTTGCCACATCATCGGCACGTTGTGCCACACCCTCTTGCAAAAGATAGCTGGCATTACGTTCTTCTTGACCGGGGATAGGATTGATCAACACCATAGGGAGACCCATCACCAGACATTCTGACGTACTCAAGCCGCCGGGCTTAGTGATTACTAAATCAGCACAGGCCATGAGTTCAGGTACTTTGTCGGTAAAGCCCACAGCAACCAATCGGCCTGGCCATCGTGAAGATAATTTCTGTAATTCATCTAGTAGGGATTTATTTTTTCCTGCCATGACGATAATTTGCAAATCTGCTTGCAGACTCAATAAAGAATTAACCAAATGGCTGTTGATGCCCAATCCAGCGCCGCCGCCCATGATCAGCAGCGTTTTATGCGCAGGATTTAATCCGACCTTAGCAGCGGATAGGCTGCGTTCAGGTCGATTAACAAATTCAGGCATCACAGGTATCCCAGTGACGACAATGTTTGATTTAGGAACGCCACTGCTCTCTAAGCGAAAAGAGATTTCCTCGTTAGCGACGAAATAACCCGTAATGCCTTCATGTACCCACATCTGGTGAAGATCGAAATCAGTCACCATGACCCATACGGGGCACTGTAGACGTTTTTGTAAAATCGCATCCGCGAGAAGTTCAGCGGGTAGAAAGTGAGTGCAAACGATAGCATCTGGTTTGTAATCAGCGATCTCTGTGAAAAGCTTTTGTGAAGACAGACGTTGTAGACTGCGGCGGCAACGTTCAGTCAAGCTACCTGTGGGTTCATGATCTGTTTTTCGGTATAACCAACCCCAGGCTTCAGGAAGTCCGCCAGCAAGTTTTATGTACCAGTCAGTATAAATTTTTCTAAAGTAGGCAGGAACTAACTGCATCAGGTCACGATGGCTTACTTTCCATTCGGGGAAATGATGGTGTGTGTGGGATTCGATTCCCTGAGCGGCACGTATGTGGCCACTGCCTGCAGAAACAGAGATGACAAGTAAACGCTTTTCACCGGCAAGGACACTGTCTTTGGTAGACGACTTTGACAAATTCATGCCTTCCACGCCTAATGTGATTCTAGGTTCAACGGCAGTAAGCACTATCAGGCAGGGACAGTGTTGAGGGTAGACTCTTTTTTGGCAAATTGACGCTGCTCCCAGCGCAACATGATTTCATGCCAGTCGACCAGATGTAATTCACCCACTTCATCTTCTACCAAAGCGGTCAAGCTCTCAACCCAATCGCCGTCATTACAATAAAGAATACCGTCGATGTCGCGAATCTCAGCTTTATGTATGTGGCCACAGATAACGCCATCTAAATTTTGCTTACGCGCTTCTGCGGCTAAGGCATCTTCAAATGAGGTGATGTAACTGACCGCATTTTTAACTTTTAATTTCAGGTACTGCGATAGCGACCAATAAGGAAGGCCAACGCGTGCACGCCATACGTTAAAGATTTGATTGAATTTCAAAATCATTGTATACAGCGAATCGCCCACATAGGCTAACCACTTAGCGCAGGCAATCACACCATCAAACCGATCGCCATGTAGTACCAGCATACGTTTACCATTTGCCGTCGTGTGCACATGTTCATCACGAATTTTTATGCCACCGAAATTCAAACCAATGAATTGTCGAACGACTTCATCGTGATTGCCGGGTACAAAAATAACTTTGGTACCTTTCTTGGCTTTTTTCATCACCAACTGCACTACGTCATTGTGAGTTTGATGCCAGTACCAACGACGCTTAAGTTGCCAACCGTCGACGATGTCGCCGACTAAGTACAGCTTGTCAGATTCAGTCGCTTTAAGAAATTCCAGCAGACGCTTTGCTTGGCAGCCACTGGTTCCTAGGTGCACATCGGAAATCCAGATGGTTCGGAAGTGCAGTGGTTTGGGTTTTTTGAGGAGGGATTTAGAGATATTGTCGAAATGTCTGTTATCGGGGGCATTCATGCCGGCTCCGCTTCTTTTAAGTAGTGTCTTGCGTAGCGACTATCGAGTCGGGATAGGGGTAGCATCATGAATAAATCAGCGCTATGAAAATCAGGATCCCATGCTGGCTCACCACAGATCCACGCACCGCTTCGTAAATAGCCTTTGATAAGCGCTGGCACTTGCAGGCCTTCAGGCAGGGGTTCATCATGCAAAGGGAAGGGCAGGCGTGGGATAACGCGGTATTCAGGGGGTGATAAATGATCTGCGGCGAGTTTGCGATACAGCGCATTAATGGTGTGGCCACCATCAGCCAGGCTGACGCTAGCGCAACCAATTAAATATTCGGCTTGTTCGCGCTGCATGCATGCTGCAAGTCCCGCCCACAACATCATGATCACGCCACCGCTGCGGTAGTCTGGGTGAATACAAGCGCGTCCTGCTTCCATGATGCGGGGACGCAGATTGGTTAGTCGTGACAGGTCAAATTCTTGTTCGGAGTAGAAACCACCGGTCTGAGATAGTACGCGGGGTGATAGTACGCGGTAGGTACCAACAACTTCTAAAGTGCGGGTGTCACGAACGATTAGGTGGTCACAGACGTCGTCAAACTCATCGCGTTCTATGCCTTCGTGATTTTTGAGACTCTCAAGGCCCATCGCCTCAACAAATACTTTGTAACGAAGACGCTGTACTTCTCTGACGTCTTCATGAGTGCTAGCTAGACTGAGGCTGAGTTTGGGGAAGCTCGTATTAGAGTCAGCCCCGACGTTCATCATGCGCATCGTCGCTCCTTCTTGTTTTCATGCCGCAAGAATAGCGATGCAATACTGCAAGCAAATGACAGTTAGGTTTCGTTTCTGTTACAAAAAACGAATTTTGACTGTGAACACTTTGTCGTATGACTAAACGATGTCAGGCGATATCAGCACCGATAGGACCTCCATCATCGCGCGTGATCACAATGGTGCTGGAGCGTGGTCGTGCATTTCCACCTTGTGGCCAGTGGCTAAGGTAGGTTGATGGATCTGCGATATTGAAATTTTTACCCGTGGTAGTTTCACCTGGATGCTGAATGTTTACAAATAAGGCGCGTCCATCGGGGGTTTCGGCCAAGCCGGTGATTTCACAATCGACAGGACCCACTAAAAAACGTCGTAAACGATCTTCTCCCGGGGCTGCGCCCACGTGAGTGGTGGCAGTGCTTTGTTGTCCATTGTCTGAATTAACGATGGTCTTTGTCGATCCGTCACCAACTTTTCCGGGGACAGCTGCTAGCAGCATGCAATTACTAGCATCGGTAAAGGCGTGATCATCGGTTTCTACCCATAGCAAACCACTACGTGCGAACCAAAGTCCATCCGGGCTGGAAAAATCATTATCGGCGGTCAGTCCTGAAATATTCACATTCACTGGATCGGCGCTTGAACGTGCAGCAAATAAAAATACATCCCACTGAAACTGGATGGCAGAGGCTTTGCTGTCGTGCTCAGCCCAACGGATGATGTGTCCATTGGCATTGCCTTTTTGCGCCACACCTTTTTTAGGGTCGTTATAAAAACGCGGATTAGCTGCATCGACTTTATCCAGCGCGCGCGAAGGATTGTAGGTGAGTGTCATATACACCTCACCGTTTTTCGGATTAACGGCGCCCCATTCGGGCCTATCCATTTTTGTCGCGCCGCGTGCATCAGCGGCCAGTCGCGCATTAATCAGCACATCAGCTTGATCATTAAAACTGTAATAACTGTTGTCTCTGTCCAGACCATTGCGGCCATGGGTTAACTCAAGCCAGTCACCACTGCCATCGGCATTAAAGCGTGCGACATACAGCGTGCCGTCATTTAAATATTTATCGCCGGCAGCCGCGCCGCGTTTAGCATCCGCTGGATCCCACACAGCCTTTGAAACGTATTTATAGATGTATTCATGGCGTGAGTCGCAGCCCATGTACCAAACTAGCGGTTGACCTGCAATCACCAGACCAGGCCATGCGCCTTCATGCGCAAAGCGTCCAAGTGCTGTGCGTTTTTTAGGTGTTGAATCAGGATTGAATGGATCAATTTCGACTACCCAGCCAAAGGTGTTAGGTGCGTTGCGGTAGTCGTCACTACCATCGCTTGATGTGCCGGTAACGCTGGCATCCCAACGACCAAAACGATTGTCGGCAGTGTCGGGTTGCACGGTTGCCCACAACGACAAACTATTTCCTTTGACGCCATAG
>JBIIQR010000285.1:0-3117 GCA_044341985.1 Burkholderiaceae bacterium | reverse complement strand
CGCTGTGATTTGTGCTGATACCCAACCCAAATAGGAAATCACTATACATAGGGATACGATGACTTCAACAGGACGGTTATAGCGCTGCTTGAAATAGTCACCAATAGTTAAGAGATTGAGCCGATACAGTTTGCGAGCAAAAAATAAACCCACAAAAATTAAACATAGTGAAGCGCCAAACGGATCTTCTACCGTGCCACTCAATCCTTGCTCTGCAAATCGTGCCGGTATACCGAGTACTGTTTCAGAACCAAACCAGGTCGCAAACACTGTCGCAATCACCACCGGCAAAGGCAATGACCGACCGGCATTAGCATAGTCAGACGAATTTTTTACGCGAGTAGCCGCATATAGCCCTAGACTGACCGATACCAACAAATAAAGCCCAACAAAAATAAGCAAAGTATTCATCAATGAACCTTCGGCCGTGCGGTGTAGTTGGTCGAAAAATGTGGCGATTATAGCGTCTGAGCGGCGCTATGCCATCGGGTTGAACACGATGTTAAAGGCTCTCATGCCAACGCAGAAAAATTTGCACAACGATAATCCCTGCTATCAATCCTCCACCAAAGTACAAAGCAACGCTTAACAAACGATTAGTGCGTCTCTGCTCCGTAATGAGGCGTTGAAGCAAGCGATCCGTGTCATTCTCTTGGGGTTCAGCCTTTGCTAGCAAGGCTTGCTGCAACAATCGAGGGAGCTGAGGGAAAATTTGCGCATAGTGCGGCGCCTCGAGCTTGAGTCTATCAATCAATCCACGCCAACCTACTTGCTCGTTAATCCACTTTTCTAATGCCGGCTTCGCGGTCGACCACAGATCAAGTTCCGGATCCAGCTGTCGACCCAGGCCTTCGATATTCAGCAGAGTTTTTTGCAATAGTACGAGTTGCGGCTGCACTTCAATATTGAAGCGACGCGAAGTTTGAAATAATCGCAACAACACTTGGCCAAAAGAGATTTCTGCTAAGGGCCGATCAAAGATAGGCTCGCAGCAAGCGCGCACAGCCGCTTCCAGTTCATCAACTCGCGTCTCTTTAGGCGCCCAACCGGATTCAATATGTGCTTGAGCGACACGCTTGTAATCGCGACGGAAAAAGGCAATGAAATTTTGTGACAAATAATCTTTGTCGTAGTCCGTCAAGGTGCCGACGATACCAAAATCAAGTGCAATGTAACGACCAAAACTCTCAGGCGCAATCGACACCAAAATATTCCCGGGATGCATATCCGCATGGAAGAAGCCATCGCGAAACACTTGAGTGAAAAAAATCTCCACCCCTTCACGCGACAGTTTTTTTAAATCGACGCCCGCCTCAATGAGTTTTTGTGTTTGTGAAATCGGTATACCGTGCATACGCTCCATCACAATTACCGATGGGGAGCAATAGTCCCAATACATTTCCGGAACAAGCAATAAATTTGAGTTAGTAAAATTTCTGCGTAGCTGGCTGCCATTCGCAGCCTCACGCATAAGATCTAACTCATCGTGCAGATGCTTATCAAATTCAGCCACCACTTCGCGCGGCTTCAGCCGACGCCCATCTGCCGACCAACGCTCTACCCAACCGGCGACGATATGCATTAAGGCGATGTCGTTTTCAATGGCTTTATGCACGCCAGGCCGTAACACTTTGACCGCCACCTCAGTGCCATTTTTTAGGGTGGCAAAATGCACTTGCGCTACTGAAGCAGAAGCTACGGGTTCGCGGGTGAAGCTGGCAAATAACTTATCCGGATGCTGGCCTAGCGAACGAATGATTTCATCAATAGCCAGATCAGAAGAAAATGGTGGCACTCGATCTTGCAACAGTGCCAATTGATCGGCAATATCTGCGGGCATGAGATCACGCCGCGTTGATAACACTTGACCAAATTTTACAAAGATAGGGCCTAGCTCTTCGAGCGCGCGTCGCAAACGCTCACCGCGTGGAGCGCTGATATCGCGCCAGAAAAACAAGGCTGACAAAAATCGCCAGTGCGGCGGAAGCTTGGCACCCACTAATATGATTTCATCTAAGCCATAGCGCAGCGCGACTTGGACAATCTTAAACACACGTGACAGGCGATTCATACTTGACCACCTACACTCTGCTTTTCAAGCGAGGCAATGCGTTTGGCGAGTCGCTCTACATCATCACGAATAACCGCGACATCTGAAGCAAATTTCACACCGGCTTGGCGATACATTAAGGTTGGATTTTCTTCCAGCAGATATTCAGCCATGTTTTCAAAAAATTTACGGCCACCCGATTTGGCTTGTGAGAGTGTCGTACGCGCTGCTTGCGTAATACGCACTGCGGCGATATCACCAAAAAAAGGAGCGAGATCTTCTTCTGGCTCCCACTGCAATTCATTAGCTATCTCAGAAATGGAACGCGCAAAATCCGCATCACCGCTGATAGTGACATACGAAAATGCTTTTTCCATATTCACTACCAACTGCGGCAGATCGGCTGGCTTAATACGGATCGTGACATTCGGTTCAGCATTACCAGCAAGCTGAAGTAAACCATCTGCAGCCACAGCCAACTTCAATTGAATAGCACCTACCTCAAGACATGCCACTCCACCTGCGTGTGCACGTAACTTATCGCACAACATCGGCTGTCGTGACAGCAGATGATTAATAACGGCGATGATGGGACTTTCCAAGCTTGTCATGAAGATGCTTATTATCGTTGTGGTCTAAAGCATGGTTGCGCTAGACACTATGCACACAGCACGGAATTTTAAAGTTTTACACCTACGTGAAGCGCTGCGACACCCGCAGTTAAATTGAAATAGTCAACCTGATCGAAACCGACTTCTTGCATCATGCCTTTTAATGTTTCCTGATCAGGATGCATACGTATTGATTCCGCCAGATAGCGATAGCTGTCCGCGTCATTCGCTATTTTTTGACCCAACCACGGCAGCACCTTAAACGAATACACGTCATATGGTTTTTGCAGTGGTGAGGCTACCTTAGAAAATTCGAGTACCAGCAATTTACCGCCTGGCTTCAACACTCTACGCATCTCAGATAAAGCTTGATCTTTATGCGTCATGTTACGTAGACCAAAGGCTACAGACACGCGATCAAAATAATTATCTGGAAATGGCAATTTTTCAGCGTCG
>JBIIQR010000284.1:0-3125 GCA_044341985.1 Burkholderiaceae bacterium | reverse complement strand
TTCCAATATGGCGGTTAAATGCTTTGTGAGGCGCTTGCAATCGGAATGACAATCCCGCTTTTTCTATGACTTTATTCCAGCGACCGATACCGGCAATAGAATCTTTAATGTAATCGTCACGTAAAACTTCGTTCAGCGAGTTCAACATCGGTACTTCTTTTTCTACTAGCTTGCCGTTTTGCACTTCAAGAATACGGTAGTGCTCACCTTTGAGCATGTGATCATCATCACGCTTGGTTTCTTCGTAGCGGCCTTTTAAACCGGAACTATAAAAAGTCGCTGCATTCGATGACTGATCAGCACCAAACAAATCGATGGTGACACTGAAGTGGAAATTCAAATACCGCTGCAAGGTGGGTAAATCAATCACTCCTTGCTGACGCACCTGTTCAGGATCTTCAATACCATGCTCTTTCATGATTTGGCAGGTGCGTTGAATCGTGCGCGAAATACCTGACTCACCCACAAACATGTGATGCGCTTCTTCGGTGAGCATAAAACGGCAGGTACGCGCCAACGGATCAAAACCCGATTCTGCTAGTGCACATAATTGAAATTTACCGTCACGATCAGTGAAGTAGGTAAACATATAAAACGCGAGCCAATCGGGCGTTTCTTCATTAAAGGCTTCCAAAATACGTGGGTTATCGTGATCACCTGAATTTCTATGCAACAGTGCTTCCGCTTCCTCGCGACCATCACGTCCAAAATATTTATGCAGCAAATACACCATCGCCCATAAGTGACGACCCTCTTCCACATTAATTTGGAAAAGATTTCGCAAATCGTATTGTGAAGGAGCCGTCAAACCGAGATGACGCTGCTGTTCAACGGACGCAGGCTCGGTATCGCCTTGAGTAACAATAATGCGACGCAAATTCGCGCGGTGCTCGCCGGGCACATCTTGCCAAGCCGCTTCGCCTTTGTGCTCGCCAAAATGCACCTGACGATTTTCGTCTTGCGCTGCTAGAAAAATACCCCAACGGTAATCAGGCATCTTCACATGACCAAAATGCGCCCAGCCTTCAGGAGTCGTGCTCACTGCTGTACGCAAGTACACATCAAAACCATGCGAGCCATCGGGTCCCATATCCTGCCACCACTGCAGATAATTAGGCTGCCAATGTTCGAGTGCACGCTGCAATGTACGATCCTCAGAGAGGTTCACATTGTTAGGAATTTTTTCGCTGTAGTTAATGGAACTCACGACCGCTCCTTAAGAGGATAAATAAATTTTTTACACACGTTCGAAATCAAATTTAGCTTTGCTACCACTGCCATATACCTTGAGCGCACCCAACTCACCGACCGCATTGGGTCGATTAAAAATCCAGTTCTGCCAAGCGGAGAGTCGACCAAACACGCGCGTCGCCATATTTTCTTTGCCATTGAAACGAAGGTTCGCTTCCAAACCTGTAAGTGCATCAGGCGACATGCTGGCGCGCTCTTCAAGGGCCATGCGAATTTCATCGGCCCAATCGATATCATCAGGATTCGAAGTAACCAATCCCAAGGCCATTGCTGCGTCTGCATCCAGTGCTTGCCCGATACTGGCGCGCGCTGAGTCGATTTCAGTATCGTTGTCATAGAAACGGCGAGCCAGACGCGACTGACCTGTGATCATGGGCAGTGGGCCAAAATTCATTGCAGATAATTGAAGGTGCGGTGCCGTTTCCGGTGCATCAGGCAAGGCCAACATGTAAGTACGATCGGCAGCGAATGCCAACTCGGCTAAGGTGCCTGCGAAGCAACTGGCTTCGTCAATTAATGCAAACAAGCTGCGTGAAGAGACATCGATGCGCGCCAGAGTGCGTCGTAACAAGCCTAGGGTTTCACGAACCAACCAATGCGACTGATTCGCCATCAACACGTCATCACAAGCCAATACTGCTTTGGCATCACCGGCTGTTTTTAATAACCAGGTACCAATATCAATTTCATTTGTGCGTAAGTGCAAAATAGCGTCGTCAAGTTCGCGAGCCATTTGCAAAGGCCACCAATGCACACCCGCTGCTTCAATCGCTTGAATAGTGTTAGGTTGAGCTCCAGTCGGGGCAGATACCGTCAAAGTTGCAGTACGCGCCTGACGATCAATCACTATCTTTACAAATTCATACTCAACACCATGATCTGACATGTGTCGTGCTAGTGGCGTTAGCTTGACGCCTTTGCCATCGGCGGGGCGATCACTCTGAGCAGCTAATGCTAAAGCGCGCTCTTGAACGGCTTGCGCAAACACGGCGGGCTTTGCAATCGCATCAACTAATTTCCAGTCTTTGGCTTTTTGTCCGCGCACACCTTCGGAGGTAGTGCAAAAAATATCGGCATGATCATGTCGCACTTTGCGTTTATCAGTTAAACGCGTGAGACCACCGGTACCTGGAAGCACGCCGAGCAATGGAACCTCAGGCAAACTTACTGCTGACGAGCGATCATCTACCAAAATAATTTCATCACAGGCAGCGGCTAATTCATAACCACCACCAGCGCAGGCGCCATTAACAGCCGCTATAAATTTCAAACCTGAGTGTTGACTTGAATCTTCCAGACCATTGCGCGTCTCGTTGGTGAATTTACAAAAATTCACTTTCCATGCGTGTGAGGATTTGCCCAACATGAAAATATTCGCACCCGAGCAAAAGATACGATCACGTCCGCCGGTGAGTACGACGGTTCTGACTTCGGGATGTTCAAAGCGTATGCGTTGAATTGCGTCATACAACTCGATGTCCACACCCAAATCATAAGAATTTAATTTGAGCTTGTAGCCTTCGCGCAGACCACCGTCTTCATCGACCTTCATGGTCAATGTCGCTACCGGACCATCGGTGGCCAACGTCCAATGCCGATAGTGTTCTGGCGAGGTCGCGTAATCGACAGCTAGTGCTTGGCTCATGGGTCACCCGATTGCAATATGGTGCATTAATATGCAGAAAACGCATTATATTGCATTTTAACTAGGCCGCCAAACAAAATGAGCCGGTCGCGGCTGGGCTGGTGAGCGTTTCTTGGGTCAGGCTTGAGGCGCTGAGCTTGCACTACCAGGGAATCTCTTGCCCCGCATGGTCAACGAAGTGAGCGCGACCGTTGGCAGGCAGCCCTTTTAAAACAGCCATCAGCTTGCT
>JBIIQR010000282.1:0-3144 GCA_044341985.1 Burkholderiaceae bacterium | reverse complement strand
CGAAGAAGGCGATGACGATACGCTGATTGCTGTGGAATCCGACGCGCACGAATTACAAAAGCAGGTTGAGGGCATGGAATTTCGCCGCATGTTCTCCAATCCGCTCGATAAAAATAGCTGCTTCATTGATATCCAAGCCGGTGCCGGTGGCACGGAAGCGCAAGACTGGGCCTCGATGCTGCTGCGCCAGTATCTGCGGTACTGCGAACGCAAAGGCTTCAAGACGGAAATTTTGGAACAATCCGATGGCGATGTGGCTGGTATTAAAACCGCCACCATCAAAGTCGATGGCGATCACGCGTATGGTTTTTTACGCACTGAAACTGGAGTGCACCGTCTGGTGCGCAAATCACCTTTCGATTCAGCGAATGGCCGTCACACATCATTCTCTAGCTTGTTTGTGTATCCCGAAGTCGATGATTCGGTCGAGATCGATGTGAACCCGGCGGACGTACGTGTTGACACCTACCGTGCATCGGGTGCGGGTGGTCAGCACATTAACAAAACTGACTCCGCTGTTCGTCTGACTCACACCCCCTCGGGAATTGTCGTGCAATGCCAAAATGACCGCAGTCAGCACCGCAATCGCGCAGAAGCTTGGGCTATGTTGAAATCACGTTTGTACGAATTAGAAATGCGCAAACGTATGAGTGAGCAACAAAAACTCGAAGACTCGAAAACCGATATCGGCTGGGGACATCAAATCCGCTCGTATGTGCTGGATCAATCGCGCATTAAAGATTTGCGTACTAATTTTGAAACAGGTAACACCAAAGCGGTACTCGATGGCGATCTGGATGAATTCATCGCTGCCTCACTCAAGCAAGGCGTTTAACATTATTAATGCATCCTAATCAGCGACCATGAACGATAAAAACCAAGCTGCACCTGAAGAAAAAGATGAAAATACCATCATCGCCGAGCGCCGCTCAAAGTTAGCTGCCATTCGCGAAAAAGGTATCGCCTTTCCCAATGATTTTCGTCCACAACACAAAGCTTCCGATTTACACGAAAAATTTGGCGAAGCGGAGCGTGAATCTTTAGAAAGCCAAAACGTTCCTGTGGTCGTAGCAGGTCGCATGATGTTAAAGCGTGTCATGGGAAAGGCCTCATTCGCAACGATTCAAGATGCCTCCGGTCTACGTGCTGATGGCCGTATTCAGCTCTACATCACCAATGAATTAACCGGTGAAGCGGATCACGAGAGCTTCAAGCATTATGATTTAGGCGATATTCTGGGTGCTGAAGGCACGCTATTCAAAACTAAGACCGGTGAGTTATCGATCAAGGTCAGCAAACTGCGCTTACTCACTAAATCGCTGCGCCCTCTACCAGATAAATTTCACGGTCTGTCAGATCAAGAAACAAAATACCGTCAACGCTATGTTGATCTGATCACTAGCGAAGAAACTCGCCGCACCTTTAAAGCACGCACCGCTGCGGTAGCCTCTATCCGTCGTTTCATGGATAGCCATGAATTCATGGAAGTGGAAACACCGATGCTGCATGTAATCCCTGGTGGTGCGGCAGCCAAACCGTTTATCACACACCACAATGCGCTAGATATGGAAATGTATCTGCGTATTGCACCCGAGCTGTATTTAAAACGTTTGGTGGTGGGCGGGTTTGATCGTGTCTTTGAAGTTAATCGTAATTTCCGTAACGAAGGTGTATCGCCTCGTCACAATCCGGAATTTACGATGATGGAATTTTATGCCGCCTATGTTGATTACAAATGGCTGATGGATTTTACTGAAGCGTTGATACGACAAGCCGCGATTGATGCGCATGGAACAGCTGCACTAACCTACCAAGGCCGAGAGTTAGATTTAACTAAGCCGTTTCACCGCATGACGATTGTGGAAGCGATCAACAAGTTTGCTCCGCACTACACACATGAACAATTGAATGATGCTGAGTTTCTTAAAAAAGAACTCAAGCAAAAATTTGACGTTAAGCCACATGTGATTTCTGGACTGGGAGCATTGCAGTTATCGCTATTTGAAGAAACGGCTGAATCACATCTGTGGGAACCCACCTACATTATTGATTACCCCGTAGAGGTATCGCCACTGGCACGCGCCTCGGATACGGTAGCGGGCATCACCGAGCGATTTGAGCTGTTTATTACTGGTCGCGAAATCGCGAATGGATTTTCTGAGCTTAACGATGCAGAAGATCAGGCCGCTCGCTTTCAAGCGCAAGTGGCTGCTAAAAAAGCAGGCGATGATGAGGCCATGTACTACGACGCCGACTACATTCGCGCTTTAGAATATGGCATGCCACCCACAGGTGGTTGCGGTATCGGTATCGATCGCTTAATGATGCTCATTACCGATTCACCGAATATTCGTGATGTGATTTTGTTTCCTCATTTGCGCAGAGAAGACTAAATACTCGATAAGCATCTCAAATAAAAAAGCCCCGCTATTAAAGCGGGGCTTTTTTTATCAAAAACTTGTAACACTCCCTTATGACCTTTTCATTACAAATTGATTAATATATTTATAAAGGGAATTGGAATTATTTTGTTTGAGCGGTTACCCACCTCATTGAATTTTTATACATCAATAATGAGAGGAACTGCACCATGTGGAAACCGAGACAACGTAATTTAATTAACGATCTTTGTATCATTGCAGGCATACCTGATTCACTCAATCTCATTCTTAAAACCGGCACGTTCAGCTGCCAAGATATCCCCGTAACCATTTTTCCTGGCACCACAGACAACAGTCTGGCTATTTATGTACAACTAGGTCAACCTGATCCGTCGCAAATCACAACTATTTATCGTCGCTTACTCGAACTTAACTTACTCATCACTCATAACCATAGCGAGCACCTCGCTATCGAACCGGAAAGTGGCGTAGCTGTTTATGGTTATGAATTAGCTTTTTCCACTGCGGAACAATTATGGATAAGTCTGCAGCGCGCTATCGCGCAAGCGATTGAATGGCGTTCGACATTTTTCCTGCTGGAAGAATTGAGCGAGTTGCCATCATGATTAACGACCTTGGCCCCGATGCGATGGGCATGCATTACCCAAACTATGAAACTGCTACGCAGCCAATCACACACCCAGCAAAGCCACCCACCTTATCCATTAAATCGACCATGCTGGCGCACTCAGGTCGGGATATT
>JBIIQR010000279.1:0-3148 GCA_044341985.1 Burkholderiaceae bacterium | reverse complement strand
ACGCTGTTAACAGATAACCGTATCTGGAAGCAGCGCTTAGTGGGTATTGGTGTGGTGTCGCCAGAGCGTGCGTTGCAGATGGGTTTTACCGGAGCGATGTTGCGTGGTTCAGGGATTGAGTGGGATTTGCGTAAAAAGCAGCCCTATGAAGTTTACGATTTAATGGATTTTGATATTCCGGTGGGCGTGAATGGCGATTGCTATGACCGCTATCTGGTACGCGTTGAAGAAATGCGCCAGTCCAATCGCATTATTAAGCAGTGTGTTGAGTGGTTACGTAATAACTCAGGTCCGGTCATGACGGATAACCACAAAGTGGCACCGCCCTCGCGTGTGGATATGAAATCCAACATGGAAGAGTTGATTCACCACTTCAAATTATTTACTGAGGGTTTCCACGTGCCGCAAGGTGAAGCCTATGCGGCTGTTGAGCATCCTAAAGGTGAGTTTGGTATCTACTTAATTTCGGATGGTGCAAATAAGCCTTACCGATTAAAGATACGTGCCCCTGGGTTTGCCCACCTGGAAGGTTTGAATGAAATGGCTAAGGGTCACATGATTGCAGATGCTGTAACAATCATTGGCACGCAAGATATTGTGTTTGGTGAGATTGACCGCTAAGCGGTTTTATCAAAAGGTTAGGTAATGCTGTTATCAGAGCAAGCGTATAAAAAAATAGATCGTGAACTCGCAAAGTTCCCTGCGGATCAGCGCCAATCAGCGGTGATGGCGGCGCTCGCCATTGCGCAAGATGAGCGTGGTTGGGTCTCACCCGAGGTGATGCAAGATTTAGCCGATTACATCGGCATGCCTGCGATCGCAGTTCAGGAAGTAGCGACCTTCTACAATATGTATGACCTGAAGCCCATCGGTAAGCACAAGGTGACGATCTGCACTAACTTGCCCTGCGCTTTGTCAGGTGGAGAAAAAGCCGCGGCCTACCTCAAAGAAAAATTGGGTATCGACTATCGCCAAACAACCGCTGATGGTCAGTTCACTTTAGTTGAAGGTGAATGCATGGGGGCGTGCGGTGATTCGCCGGTGCTGCTAGTGAATAACAAACGCATGTGCAGTCACATGTCGAATGAAAAAATCGATGCTTTGCTAGCGGAGTTGAAAAAATGACTTGCCTTCACGATCGTCATATTCAGCCCTTGATCTTGGCGGGTCTCGATGGTGCTAACTGGCGCCTCGCAGATTACGTTAAGCGCGGTGGCTATGCGTCGCTGCGCCGCATCCTTAGCGAGAATATTCCACCTGAACAGGTGATTGCTGAACTCAAAGCATCCTCATTGCGTGGACGCGGTGGTGCAGGTTTTCCAACCGGATTGAAGTGGAGTTTCATGCCACGCCAATTCCCGGGTCAAAAATACCTAGTCTGTAATTCAGATGAGGGCGAGCCGGGTACGTTTAAAGATAGAGACATTCTTCGGTATAACCCGCACAGCGTGATCGAAGGTATGGCCATTGGTGCTTACGCGATGGGTATCACTGTGGGCTATAACTATATTCATGGAGAAATCTGGGATGTCTATGATCGCTTCGAAGAAGCTATCGACGAGGCTCGTGCTGCTGGTTTTCTAGGTGACGGTATTCTTGGGTCGAGTTTTTCGTTTCAACTCCATGCGTTTCACGGATACGGTGCGTATATCTGCGGTGAAGAAACTGCGCTACTCGAATCGCTAGAAGGTAAAAAAGGTCAGCCACGTTTCAAGCCACCGTTCCCTGCGAGTTTTGGTTTGTACGGCAAGCCCACCACGATTAATAATACCGAGACATTCGCAGCGGTTCCGTTTGCACTGAGTTTGGGTGGTGAAGCCTATGCAGCGATTGGTAAGCCGAATAATGGCGGCACGAAGATTTTTTCAGTGTCGGGCGACGTCGCTAAACCGGGTAACTATGAAGTGCCATTGGGTACTCCGTTCGCTACGTTGCTTGAGTTAGCCGGTGGCATGCGCGACGGTAAAAAAATTAAGGCGGTTATTCCTGGTGGATCATCGATGCCTGTGTTGAAAGGCGATTTGATGATGCAAACCGATATGGATTACGACTCGATTGCGAAAGCCGGCTCCATGTTGGGTTCGGGTGCAGTGATCGTGATGAATGAAGACCGCTGCATGGTGAAGTCGTTATTGCGCCTTTCGTATTTCTACTACGAAGAATCCTGCGGTCAATGTACGCCGTGCCGCGAAGGCACTGGTTGGCTGTACCGCATGGTGCATCGTATAGAGCATGGTCAGGGTAGAGCTGACGATCTGGATCTATTGAATTCTGTGTGTGATGGTATTCAGGGGCGCACGATTTGCGCACTGGGTGATGCTGCCGCTATGCCGGTGCGCGCCATGATCAAGAATTTTAAAGATGAGTTTGCGTATCACATCGAGCACAAGCGTTGCCTTGTGCCGACCTATATCTGACCGGGACAATCATGGTTGAGATCGAGATAGACGGAAAAAAAGTCGAGGTGCAGGAGGGCTCCATGGTGATGGATGCCGCCAACCGCCTAGGCACGTATATTCCTCACTTTTGTTATCACAAAAAACTTTCCATCGCGGCTAACTGCCGCATGTGTTTGGTCGAAGTCGAGAAGGCACCGAAACCCTTGCCTGCTTGTGCTACGCCAGTGACTGCGGGCATGATCGTTCGTACGCACAGCGAAAAAGCGGTGAAGGCACAAAAAGATGTAATGCAATTTTTGTTGATCAATCACCCGCTTGATTGCCCTATTTGCGATCAAGGCGGTGAATGTCAGTTGCAAGATTTAGCTGTGGGTTATGGCCCATCGTCTTCGCGTTACGAAGAAGAGAAACGTGTGGTGCATGCTAAAGATGCTGGCCCGTTGATCTCTATGAAAGAGATGAGCCGTTGCATTCACTGCACGCGTTGCGTCCGCTTCGGACAAGAAATTGCCGGCGTGATGGAATTTGGCATGCTCAATCGTGGTGAGCATTCAGAGATCACCACCTTTGTGAATAAAACCGTGGATTCCGAATTATCCGGAAACATGATCGACCTCTGCCCAGTGGGTGCGTTGACATCTAAGCCATTTCGTTACAGCGCTCGGACTTGGGAACTTTCTCGTCGTAAGTCGGTCAGCCCGCACGATAGCTTGGGTGCTAATTTGGTTGTGCAGGTCAAAGGCGCGCAA
>JBIIQR010000280.1:0-3148 GCA_044341985.1 Burkholderiaceae bacterium | reverse complement strand
CATCAAGGACTGCAGGGCGCAAGCGCTCGGCGAGAGGGGCGCTCATGATTTATTGCTGAAGTACGTCGGCACCCTTGGGTAGGGCGAAATGAAATTGATTCGCTGGCAAAGAAGGATTTTTTTCAAACTTGGTAAATGAGAGCAGCGAGATCTGACCAAAACTATCGCGCAACTCCATCGCAACAGGCAGGCCATCTTTCAAACCTATACCAATTTTTTCAAAACTAGTGTCTTTGGCTTTAGGAATGGCTTGTAACCACTCTATGCCTTCACGCAGCCCACCTTCAGATAAAGTGAAATTTTTTTCCAGATCATTACTACCAAAAAGTATCGCTGCTGGAGAGGTTCCAATCGCATTACCTAAAGTCTTGATTGTGACTTGATTCAGATCTTTATCGTAGATAAAAAGTTTTTCGCCATCGGCCTGCAAAATCTGTTCGTAGGGCTTTAGGTAGGTCCATATAAATTTACCGGGCCGAGCAAAAATAAAAACACCATTGGCGGTCGAAGAGATTCGCATCTTGCCGCCCTCCTCTTTTACCATGCGCTGATTAAATTCTCCCCGCGCACTTTTGGTGCCCGCCACAAACGCCTTGAATTGTTCCAGCGCAGACGCTTGCGCCATCAAGGGCAGACAAATTAACAAGCTAACGAACGATTTAATTCTCACAAATGACTCTTTAATAAATTTTTGACTTACCGTCGGTGACTACTCAGCATTCCCCGTAGGGACTAAGATTTCGCGATTACCATTCGACTGCATCTGCGACACGATACCGCTCTGCTCCATTTGCTCTAACAGTCGTGCAGCACGGTTATAACCAATACGTAAATGACGCTGGACTAATGAAATAGATGCGCGTCGATTTTTGAGAACGATGCCTACCGCTTGATCGTATAAAGGATCAGCCTCGCCGCTAGGAGCGCCCACGCCACCGGCGTCGGCACCCTCTTCCATGACTCCACCTTCGAGTATGCCTTCAATGTAATTCGGCTCGCCTTGAGATTTAAGGTGCTTCACAACACGATGCACTTCTTCATCAGACACAAACGCACCGTGCACACGTACAGGCAAGCCTGTACCTGGCGGCATATACAACATATCGCCCATACCCAGCAAAGCCTCAGCACCTTGTTGATCCAGAATAGTTCTAGAATCAATTTTGCTCGAGACTTGAAACGCGATACGCGTTGGAATATTCGCCTTGATCAAACCCGTAATCACATCAACTGATGGACGCTGTGTCGCCAAAATTAAATGAATTCCCGCAGCACGCGCTTTTTGCGCTATGCGTGCAATTAACTCTTCCACTTTTTTACCGACGACCATCATTAAATCGGCCAACTCATCAATGATGATGACAATGGTGGGCAGTTTATCTAATGGCTCAGGTGCATCGGGAGTCAAACTAAACGGATTCGGAATTTTTTCTGATTTTTTATCGGCATCCACAATTTTTTGGTTGTAGCCCGCTAAATTACGCACACCCATTTTAGACATCAATCGATAGCGTCGCTCCATCTCATTGACTGCCCAATTCAGCGCATGCCCTGCCTGACGCATATCGGTGACAACCGGTGCCAGCAAATGAGGAATACCTTCATAGATCGATAATTCCAACATCTTGGGATCGATCAAGATTAAGCGCACTTGATTCGGGTCGGCTTTGTAAAGCAAGGAAAGTATCGTTGCATTGATGCCGACTGATTTACCCGAACCGGTGGTGCCGGCCACCAGCAAATGCGGCATCTTGGCGAGATCGGCCACGATAGGATTGCCTGCGATGTCTTTGCCAAGACCTATCGTTAGTAGTGATGCGTTGTCGTTATAAACTTTAGATCCGACAATTTCAGTCAGACGAACGATTTGTCGGTTGGGATTAGGAAGCTCAAGCCCCATGTAGTTTTTGCCGGGGATGGTCTCGACCACGCGTATTGATGTTAATGACAAGGCACGCGCCAGATCGCGTGCGAGGTTAACGATTTGACTTCCTTTAACGCCGGTCGCTGGTTCGATTTCGTAACGCGTAATCACTGGTCCGGGATACGCAGCAACCACCCGAACTTCAACACCAAAATCTGAGAGTTTTTTCTCGATCAGGCGGCTGACAAATTCCAAGGTATCTACGCTGACTGTTTCCTGCTCAGTGGGTGGCTCATCCAACAACGAGAGCGGTGGCAAATTGGTGTCTGGCATATCCAAGAACAGCGACACCTGTTTTTCTTTCTGCGCGCGCTCAGATTTAGGCACTGACACTACTTGCGGCACGATTTGTATAGGGGACGTTGCTTTAGATTCGACCATGCGCGCGCGTTCTTGCTCAACTACTTCTTCACGCTTGACCGCCGCCTCCTGACCCACCTTGCGATCCTGCCACTCAACATACAACGCATTGAGTAATTGAACAAAGCTCTCTATTGCACCACCCAAACGTTCTGCGACGGCCAACCACGACACATGAAAGCACAAGCTAAAACCCAAGCCAAACAGCATCAGCAGCAGCAAGGTGCCACCATCAAAACCAAAACCAGACTGCGCGCTGCCACCCACTAATTCACCCAATACACCACCCGGGTCACGAGGCAGCTTCACTTTCAGGCTATACATGCGAACAAATTCGAGACCACAACTGCCCAACACCAACAGCACAAAACCACCAATGCGTATGAACACCTCATAACGATGCGGAGCATCCTGTTCTTGCTGGAGGAAAAACCGATTGGCCAGACGTCGATAACTCACCCAAACGGCGGCCAACATCGCCACGCACCACCACCAAGCAGAAAATCCAAAAATGTAAAACATCAAATCAGATAGCCACGCGCCTGCCGAGCCGCCCCAATTTGAGGGTTTGGTCGACATTCCAGCGTGCGACCACCCAGAGTCGGTCGTGGAATACGTAAACATAACCAGCGTGAGGTAGGCACCAATTACGGCCAACAACAGCCAACGAGCCTCGGAAAGCAGTCGTATTAGTCTATTCGGCAGGGGATCTGGTGCCGCAGCTGGGGGTGTTCGGGCATAGGTGGAAGTGTTTCGGCTCATGACATTCACAAGTTCTGAGCAGGCTCCTGTAGGGGGCCGTCAGTTCATCTATAATTTCGTTTTGATTTTTGCGGCACTATCGCATGAATCCAAACAGGATGA
>JBIIQR010000281.1:0-3148 GCA_044341985.1 Burkholderiaceae bacterium | reverse complement strand
ATTTAGTCACGACTGATGTGTGGACTAGCATGGGCTACGAACAAGAAAACGCTGCGCGACTAAAAGCATTTGATGGATGGATCGTTGATAGCGCAAAAATGAAGCGCGCTAACAAGGATGCTTTGTTTATGCATTGCTTACCAGCCCATCGAGGCGAAGAAGTGTCCGCCGAAGTTATCGATGGTCCGCAATCGGTGGTTTGGGAAGAAGCAGAAAATCGTCTGCATGTACAAAAAGCTTTACTCGAGTATTTAGTACTTGGCCGAGTATAAAAATAGTGAAGCACTTTATGTAACTTCGCTACACACCAACTACTAACTAGCGAAAAAATTCGTAGTAACTAAGTTTTCTCTAATTCGTTTGAAATCAAGGAAAATAAGCAAATGAGCGACATCAAAAAAGTCGTCCTCGCCTATTCTGGCGGACTGGATACCTCGGTCATTCTCAAGTGGTTACAAGATAACTACCACTGCGAGATCGTGACCTTCACCGCCGATCTGGGCCAAGGTGAAGAGCTAGAACCTGCGCGTGCAAAAGCGCTGAAGTTCGGCATCAATCCAAAAAATATTTATATCGATGATTTGCGTGAAGAGTTCGTGCGCGATTTTGTCTTTCCTATGTTTCGTGCTAATACGGTGTACGAAGGCGAATACTTACTCGGCACATCGATTGCTCGTCCACTGATCGCTAAGCGCTTAATCGATATCGCGCGTGAAACAGGCGCGGATACTATTTCCCACGGAGCTACTGGCAAAGGTAATGATCAAGTCCGTTTCGAATTGGGTGCGTATGCACTCATGCCGAATGTAAAAATCATTGCTCCATGGCGTGAATGGGATTTGCTCTCGCGCGAAAAATTACTCAAGTACGCCGAAGATGCCGGTATCGATATCGACATGAAGCATAAAAAAGGCGGCGCACCCTACTCCATGGATGCCAACCTGTTGCACATCAGCTTTGAGGGCCGCCATCTAGAAAATCCAGGCGCTGAGGCTGAAGAAGCCATGTGGCGTTGGACAGTTAACCCTGAAGCCGCACCGGATGCAGCGGAGTATCTGGATGTTGAATTTGAGCATGGCGATATCGTTGCCTTGAATGGCAAACAGCTTTCACCTGCTGCCGTACTCACCGAACTCAATCGTCTCGGCGGCAAGCATGGTATTGGTCGCCTTGACCTGGTAGAAAATCGCTACGTCGGTATGAAATCGCGCGGCTGCTATGAAACGCCTGGTGGCACCATCATGCTACGCGCCCATCGCGCGATTGAATCCATCACTCTGGATCGTGAAGTCGCCCATCTTAAAGATGATTTGATGCCGCGTTACGCCTCGCTGATTTATAACGGCTACTGGTGGTCACCAGAACGTTTAGCGTTGCAAACCCTGATCGATCACACACAGAAAAATGTAAACGGCTGGGTTCGCATCAAACTATACAAAGGCAATGTAATTGTGGTGTCGCGTGATTCGAAAACGGATTCGCTGTTTGATCAAACTATCGCTACCTTTGATGAAGATGGTGGTGCGTACGATCAAGCTGATGCCGGCGGCTTCATTAAATTGAATGCCTTACGTATGCGTATCGCTGCGAACGCACGCATCAAACGTGAAAAATAACGCAAAAAATAAACTTATAAATTACGAGGATTAGTATGAGTACTCAATTCGACCAAGCGTCGGTCATTAAAAAATCAAATATTTTCTTTGATGGCAAGTGCATTTCGCACACCGTTATTCTCGCTGACGGAAGCAAAAAATCGGTAGGCGTGATTTTGCCATCGACCCTAGTATTTAATACAGGCGTTCCTGAAATTATGGAAATCACAGCGGGTAAATGCAGAGCGCGCATCAGAGGCGACGCTGACTGGAAAACCTATGAAGGCGGGCAGAGTTTTAACGTGCCGGGTAATTCAAGTTTTGAAATCGAAGTGGCCGAGCCGGTCGATTATGTTTGTCACTTTGGTTAATCGTACAACGTCGAAGATACTTAATTGACGATACTTAATTGATCGTACTTAAAAATCCCGGCCAGACCGGGATTTTTTTTAGACAAGCACAGGTTCGATCTCTAGTGTCACACCAAAGCGCTGCCGCACATCCTCTTGTATCGCTCGCGCCAACTTCAACACATCCGCACCCCTCGCGCCACCGCGATTAATAAGGACCAGCGCCTGCTTTTCATGAACCCCTGCTGCACCCAAAGACTTACCCTTCCAGCCGCACTGATCAATCATCCAACCCGCAGCTAACTTGACGCTACCGTCGGGCTGAATATAACTCACGAGCTGAGGATATTTTTCAATCAGAACAGCATGCACTTCTTTTGAAACGACCGGATTTTTAAAAAAGCTTCCGGCATTACCGATGACTGATGGATCAGGCAATTTGCGGCGGCGAATCGCAATCACAGCCTCTGAAATTTCACGCGCAGTCGGTGCCACCACTCCACTCGTTGTTAGCTCACTCGCTAATTCAGCATAGCTAAGATTAGGCTTCCAGTGCTTAGGCAGCACAAAACTAACGTCTAGTATCACCGCTCGATCTCGCAAGTCTTGCTTAAAAATACTATCGCGATAAGTAAAATGGCACGCTTCACGATCAAGCACGCAGATCTCGCCGGTAGAAAAATCAAAGTAGGTCAGTGAATGAAAAAAATCTTTCAGCTCACTTCCATACGCACCAATATTTTGTATGGGAGCTGCGCCGACACTACCGGGTATTAATGAAAGATTTTCTAACCCAGGTAAATTCTGCTCGAGTGTCCATTGCACAAACTCATGCCAATTTTCACCCGCTTGAGCGCTTACGATAATGTGAGTGTCATCTTCACTCACTATCTTTTTTCCTTGATTGGCTAGATGCAGTACCAAGCCATCAAAATCTCCGCTCAAAATAAGATTGCTTCCACCGCCCAGCACTAAGCGCGGCAATGTCGATAAAGCAGTATTGGCGCGAACGGCTTGCAGATCCGCAGACGACGACACCCGCAGATAAGCGCGCGCGGTGGCGGCGATACCAAAGGTGTTTAAGGCCTGAAGCGACCAGTGACTGGCGATCGCTTGGGCCTGTGAAGTAGCGGTATTCATAGCCGCCCGATTATACCGTCGGGCTGCGGCGTAAAAATTTTCAGCTAAAATATGCAGCATTCA
>JBIIQR010000278.1:0-3164 GCA_044341985.1 Burkholderiaceae bacterium | reverse complement strand
TATGGCGAGTGCATTTCGTGCGGCTATGACATTCCATTTAAGCGGCTAATGGCTATTCCTACTGCGGAGCGCTGCGCACCCTGCCAAAGAAATTTCGAAAGTGCGCATCATCAAGACGGTGCGCGGGGCATGAGTATGTAACAGCCAGGGTCATGCATGATTCATTTTGGTGCGAAGGGCGGTTCAACGTTATGGGCAGCATTTTGTTACAGTGTGCGATCTTAGCCCAAAGCGTTGCAAAAACCCCATTCAATGAGCTCATTTAATCTAGCCAGCCCTATTTTTTTGCAATCAGTGCGTATGACTCAACGTGATTGGCGTGCAGGTGAGCTGCGGTTTTTATTGATTGCATTAGCGCTCGCCGTGGCGGCTTTGTCAGCGGTTGGATTTTTTGTCGAGCGTTTGAATGCCGCATTGAGTCGTGATGCCGCGCAGTTGTTGGGTGCCGATCTTTTGGTTCGCAGCGATTATCCCCTGCGTGATGAGTGGCGTAAAAAGGCTCAACAATTAGGTTTGGTGATGGCCGATGCCGTAACCTTTCCCAGTATGGCCAGCACTGGCAAGGGCGATGCAGCCGACACGCGTTTAGTGGCCGTTAAAGCCGTGACATCAGCCTACCCATTACGCGGGGCTGTTACTGTTGAGATGAATAAGCAACGTGGACCTGCTAAAGGGATACCAGCCTCTGGCAGTGTGTGGGTTGAATCGGCATTTTTAGCGACGCGTAGCGTTCAGGTTGGCGACAAACTACAACTCGGTGAGCGCGAATTTTTAATCGCGGGTGAAATTCTTCTTGAGCAGGATCGGGGCGCTGGCTTTATGAATTTTGCGCCACGCGTGATGTTGTCGTTAGATGATTTGCCATCTACGGGTTTAGTACAAAATGGTTCGCGTATTACTTATCGACTGCAATTGGCAGGTGATGCCAAGGCTATCAATCTGTATCAGCGCTGGCTAGAAGATCTGATCAAGCAAACTTCTTTGCGCGGAGTCCAGTTGGAATCGCTGGAATCCGGGCGGCCAGAGATGCGCGCCACGTTGGAACGTGCGCGTCAATTTTTATCACTGGTGGGTTTACTCACGGCGATGTTAGCTGCCTTAGCGATTGCGATTGCGGCGCGTCGTTTTATGCAACGTCATCTCGATTCGTGCGCCATGCTGCGTTGTCTAGGTTTAAAGCAAAACGAAGTCACCCTCCTGTATCTGATTGAATTTACGATCATCGGTATCGTCGGCAGTTTGTTAGGTGTGGCGTTAGGTTTTGCGGCGCATTTTTTCTTATTGCAGTGGCTGGGTTCGCTGATCACCTCTGAGCTACCGCCGCCGAGTTGGTTACCAGTAGGGCAGGGTCTAGCGACGGGTTTATTGTTATTAATTGGTTTTGCGCTGCCAGCGGTTATTCAATTACGAAACGTCTCTCACAATCGCGTCATACGGCGTGAGAGCGAGCCTGCGCAAGGCATGACCATCGTCACCTACGCTTTAGGATTACTTTCATTTGTTGCTCTGTTAGTGTGGCAGGCGCGCGATCTCAAGCTCGGCTTACTTACTTGCGGCGGATTCATTGCTGGCATGCTGATTTTTATGTTGATCTCATGGCTGCTGCTGCGTGCCTTTCGTATTTTGCCGATTCCCGTTCGGTGGCACTCCTGGCGTTTTGCCCAAACATCACTTAAGCGCAGACCCGCTGCGAGCGCATTGCAAATCGTGGCATTGTCACTGGGTTTAATGGCCCTGTTGCTGTTGACCTTAGTACGCGATGATTTACTTTCTGCGTGGCGCAAATCAACACCGCCTGATGCACCGAATCACTTCATCATCAATATTCAGCCGGATCAACAACAGCCTCTGACTGACCGCCTGATAGCCAATGGCGTGAACGATGTGAGTTTGCAGCCCATGATACGAGGCCGCTTGATTCAAGTGGCCGGTAAAGAGATACAAAGCGATAGCTATCAAGAAGAACGTGCGCAGCGCTTAGTTGAGCGTGAATTTAATCTCTCAAGCATGACCGCCATGCCCGAGCATAACGCTATCGTAGAAGGAAAATGGTTTGATGCTGCCACCGCGCAAGGTGAAGCTTCGGTCGAGCAAGGCTTAGCCAAAACGTTGAGATTAACGTTGGGCGATTCATTGCGTTTTGATGTGGCGGGTCAAGCGGTTAATGTAAAAATCACTAGTATCCGTAAACTCGATTGGAGCTCCATGCGGGTGAATTTTTTCGTTATTGTGAGTCCTGATGTAGCTCAATCTTTACCTACTTCGTGGGTTACAGCATTTCATTTACCCGTGTCTCAGACGTCACTGGTCAGCCAGCTCGTTAAAAGCTATCCGAATTTAACGATTGTTGATGTAGGCAGTATGGTGACTCAAGCGCAGCAGGTCATCGATCAAGTCATAGCCGCAGTTGAATTTTTATTTATGTTTACCTTAGCTGCTGGCGTTATGGTGTTGGCGGCTGCTATGTTGGTATCGCAACATGAGCGCGCACATGAGTCAGGTTTATTACGTGCACTCGGTGCGACACGAAGTCAATTATCGCGAGCACAGTGGGTTGAATGCTTGTTCGTTGGTATTGCTGCCGGTAGCTTAGCTGCCACCGGTGCCAGCTTAGTCGGATGGTTACTCGCTCATCAGGTATTTGATTTTGAATGGACTGTTAGTCCTGTGCTCTGGTGTATCGGACTAATCGCCGGTATGGCTTGCGCATTCGCTGGTGGATGGTTTGGTTTGCGAAACGTTCTTTCTGTACCGCCCATGCAAACATTACGCGAAGCATGAAGTATTCATAAGCGAATAACTGTTTAGCACGCATCAAACGTCGGTGTCGATATAGCTCACCTGTCTGTGTGATAAAGCTCAACGAATAAACCGCTATCCCATCCTACAGTCGCTCTGTCGCAGACCATTGTGTTCAGAGAGATGAAGGACTATGTCAGTAAAAAATAGCGTTGTGTTTGTGTATTTGCCTATTTTGATTGCGGGTTGTGCATCGGTCGCGCCCGGCATACAGTTTTCTAAGAGTGGCAATCAAGCAGCGGGTGACGATGAACATCCGCGCACACTCTTTTGATAGCCCGTCGCAATCACAAAATCTTCAGGTTTATCCTGTTGCAGCATCAGCCATTGCATTTCTACGTAGTCGCGAGCATGACCCCAATCAC
>JBIIQR010000277.1:0-3166 GCA_044341985.1 Burkholderiaceae bacterium | reverse complement strand
GACCAGAGTAGTTTGGGGCGTGGTGAGCGTGAGCGGGAGACCCGCCGGCCAATGGGTGAAGTGTTCTTTATTCATTCTCTTTGGCGTCTTCAAGCGCAGGGCTAAGCCTGGCCGGCATCTAGGGTGGGACGATTATAGGTGAGTGCGCCCGTCACCCATAACGCTTGTCGGCACCTTACAAAGTGGGCGAAAGTTATCTATTTGTTAGTATCAAACGGATTCAGATCAAGTTTTTGCTGCTCTGCACAAAAAAAGCTTGACATGCTATTACAGCACCCTAAAATACGATTTATTGCAGCGCACAAAATATGGCGCCGCTGATACGAATTTATCGAATTCATCACTTTAGGGAGAAACGCCATGTTTTCATCAGCAACCCAATTATCCAACGCCACCAAGGCAAGCATTGATTCTCATCTGGCCGCTTTAAACGAGTTTGCCGCCAAAGCACTCACCACCGTTGCCGAAGTTGCCGAACTAAATATGGCGACTGCCAAGGCATCGCTGGAGCACGCATCGGCAGCAGCACAACAGGTCTTGGCTGCTAAAGATGCTCAAGAAGTGATTCAACTGACGTCTGCACAGGCGCAACCGAGCGCAGAAAAAGCGCTCGCCTACGGTCGCCAGTTAGCTAGCATTGCTTCGAAAACTCAAGCTGAACTCGCTAAAGCGACTGAAGCACAAGTGGCTGAAACTTCACGTCAGGTCAACAAACTGATCGATGAATTGTCGAAAGCAGCACCAGCAGGTTCAGAAAAAGCGATTGAAATGCTGAAAGCCAGCGTTGCCAATAGCCACGCCGCTTATGAGCAGCTGACCAAAGCAACTAAGCACGCCATCGAAACGATAGAAGAAAATGTTGCTGAATCAAGCAAGCACTTCGCTTCGACTACTCAAAAATCTGCTCGCAGCAAGAAGCAGTAATTCATAAGAGCACGAATAAAAAGAGCCGCGAGTGCGGCTCTTTTTATTTTGTTCGACTCATCGCGAGAGAGACCGCTTCGGCTATTCGAATACCATCAATCGCTGCCGACATGATGCCGCCCGCATAACCCGCACCCTCACCTGCCGGATAAAGACCGCGTGTATTGACGCTCTGAAAATCTGCACCACGGCGCACGCGCACAGGTGATGACGTACGTGTTTCAACGCCAGTTAGTACAGCATCGTTCATCGCAAAACCACGTATCTGCCGATCAAAGGCGGGCAATGCTTCGCGAATAGCTTCTATGGCATACGTAGGCAGAGCGGAGTCGAGCTCGCCCAAGCTCACACCCGGTTGATACGACGGCAGTACTTCACCAAATTCTTGCGATGATTTGCCCGCGATGAAATCACCGACTAACTGTCCAGGTGCGTTGTAGTTCGAACCACCCAACACATACGCACGCGACTCGAGTTCACGCTGAAAATCAATTCCAGCGAGCGGACCTGCAGGATAGTCTTCAGGTGTTATGCCCACCACTATGCCGGCATTCGCATTACGTTCATTACGCGAATACTGACTCATGCCATTGGTAACGACTCGCCCCGTCTCAGAGGTGGCTGCGATCACTGTGCCGCCCGGGCACATGCAAAAGCTGTATACCGAACGCCCGTTACTGGCGTGGTGAACTAATTTGTAATCTGCAGCGCCTAGTATAGGATTGCCCGCACTCGCTCCATAGCGCGCTCTGTCTATCAACGATTGTGGATGCTCAATGCGAAACCCTATTGAAAAAGGTTTGGCTTCAACATACACACCACAACGATGCAACATTTGGAAAGTGTCGCGCGCGCTGTGACCAACCGCAAGCACCACATGATTGGCAGGAATGTGCTCTCCGTTTGAGAGCACAACACCGCGCATCTCTCCATCAACAATTTCTAAGTCATCCACTTTTTGCTCAAATCGAAATTCGCCACCCAACTCGATAATGTTGGCGCGCATCTGTTCAAGCATTTTTACCAATCTGAACGTACCGATGTGCGGCTTACTGACATACATAATTTCAGGAGGCGCATCGGCCTTTACAAATTCTTCGAGAACCTTGCGTCCATAGTGTTGGGGATCGCTGACTTGCGTCCACAATTTTCCATCCGAAAACGTACCGGCGCCACCTTCACCAAATTGCACATTCGATTCAGGATGTAACTCACGCTTACGCCAGAGTCCAAAGGTATCCTTAGTGCGCTCTCTGACCTGTTTTCCGCGTTCTATGATTAAGGGCTTAAAACCAGCTTGTGCCAGTATGAGTGCCGCAAATAATCCGCACGGTCCAAACCCAATGACTACAGGGCGGAGTGAGGAGAGATTGCCAGCGCGTGCCACAAACTGATAATCCATTGATGGCGTGATGCTGATTTTGCTGTTGGGTTTGAGCTTCGCTAATACGCTCTTTTCATCAGTAACTTCAACGTCTACGGTGTAGACCAAGTGAATAGCACTTTTTTTCCGCGCATCGGCAGCGCGTCGAAATATGCGAACAGCGAGCAACTGACCGTCGGCCACTCCCAAGCGCTCAAGCAGAGCCTCGCGCAACGCGGAGTCGGGATGATTTAACGGCAATTGAAGGTCGGTGAGTCGCAGCATGAAAAATCGGCGGCGACCCACACGTTGAGCGAGTGGGCCCCTCGCCAGTCGTGAGGAGCGTAGCAAAGCCTTATTTTACTTCTGCTAGGCCTGCTAATGGGCGCTATCCTTCGACCCTAGTGCGTCCAACCACCCAAAAACTTTTATTGGCGATAGGCGGGAACGCTTTTCTCGCCCATTCCTGAGCCACCACTCGCACCTGAATCACTTTTGCCGTGACTACCGGATTCAATGCTTCGAGTGGTGTCTTTCACCAATTGCTGTTGAGATTCAATGACGGCTAAGGTTTTGGTGGCGTAATTTTTTAACTCCATATCCTGTGCCTTAGCTCCAACCTGAAGCAGTAGTTTATGTTCACCTTTACGCGCGCGCTCTGCGATTTGTTCGACGTACTGCTTATCAAATTTTTCACCTGATAAGGCCGTCAGTCGATTTTCTACGACTTTCTGTTGTCGATCAGGCTCGGTAGGCAAGGTCATCCCTTTGATTTGAGCCAACTGCTTAAGCTCATCTAAAGCCTTGGTGTGATCATTCATCATTTTTTTTGCCAGGGTCTTCACCTGATCATTTTTGGATTTTTGTTCTGCGAGCTTG
>JBIIQR010000276.1:0-3180 GCA_044341985.1 Burkholderiaceae bacterium | reverse complement strand
CCATCAACAAACCACCTAATGCCTTCGGTCCAAGAATCAAACCAACCACGATAGGCACGACAACAGGCAGTAATGAAGGAATCATCATTTCTTTGATGGCTGATGCGGTCAACATGTCGACTGCCTTGCCATATTCAGGCTTACCAGTACCTTCCATGATGCCGGGGATTTCGCGGAACTGACGGCGCACTTCTTCAACTACCGAACCCGCTGCACGACCTACGGCTTCCATGGCCATTGCACCAAACAGATACGGAATCAAACCGCCAATGAATAAGCCCACGATCACCATAGGATCAGAAAGATCAAAGGCGATTTCAATGCCACGAGCATGCAAGGCATGGGTGTAGTCAGCAAACAGAACCAACGCCGCCAAACCTGCAGAACCAATCGCATAACCTTTGGTCACGGCCTTCGTCGTATTACCAACGGCATCCAATGGGTCGGTAATGTTGCGAACACTTTCAGGCAGCTCAGCCATTTCTGCAATACCACCGGCATTGTCAGTAATTGGGCCATAAGCGTCGAGGGCAACGATAATGCCCGCCATCGACAACATCGAGGTTGCAGCGACTGCAATACCGAACAAACCCGCTAATGAAAATGATGCAAGGATACCTGCGCAAACAAACAGAACAGGCCACGCCGTCGATTTCATCGAGATGCCGATACCCGCAATAATGTTTGTTGCATGACCAGTTGTCGATGCTTGAGCGATGTGTTTAACAGGCGCGAAATCGGTACCTGTGTAGTACTCAGTTACCCATACCATCGCTGCAGTCAACACCAAGCCCACTGCGCATGATCCAAACAATTGCATCGCGGTCACCACACGATCACCCACCATCGTGATTGGCTCAGGGAATACCATCGTCGTCACGAAATAGAATGCGATCAGGGACAGCACGCCGGCAACAATCAATCCGCGATACAACGCAGGCATCACGTTTTTCATGTCAGGGCTGGCTTTAACAAACATCACACCGATGATCGACGCAATAATTGAAACGCCGCCAAGAATCAACGGATAAATCACCGCTGCACCTGGAGCGGATGCCACCATCAACGCACCCAATGCCATCGTCGCGATCAATGTCACAGCGTAGGTCTCGAACAAATCGGCCGCCATACCAGCGCAATCGCCAACGTTGTCACCTACGTTATCTGCAATAACCGCTGGATTACGTGGATCATCTTCGGGAATCCCTGCTTCAACCTTACCGACCAAATCAGCACCGACGTCTGCACCCTTGGTGAAGATACCGCCGCCGAGTCGAGCGAAGATAGAAATCAACGATGAGCCAAAAGCCAGACCCAGCAAAGGCTTGAGGGTTGCTGAATCAGGATTCTCTAAACCACCGATGAAGTAGTAGAACAGCGAGACACCCAACAGACCCAGACCCACCACCAACATGCCGGTTATAGCACCGCCACGGAAGGCAACGTCCAACGCTGGGCCGATACCACGAGTGGCCGCTTGAGCTGTACGTACATTGGCACGTACCGAGACGTTCATACCGATGAAGCCGCAGGCACCCGATAGCACAGCCCCGACGATAAAACCTAGTGCTGTTTTAAGGTCGAGAAAAACCCCAATCAACACCGCTAGTACAACGCCAACGATCGCAATCGTTCGATATTGACGCGTAAGATAAGCTGCCGCACCTGCTTGAATCGCCGCAGCGATTTCCTGCATACGTGCATTGCCAGCGTCCTGACTCAGGATCCAGCTACGTGAAACTAAACCGTAAATAACGGCGATGAGCCCGCATATCACAGCAAACCACAGACCTTGTGATGCCATATCTCCTCCAATTGTTCGCAACAAAATTAACTTACTTTGCAGCTCGACCTGTCTCGATCGATACCAATACTGCTTATTACTTACCAACGACTACCTACAACGTACAAAACTAAATGAGCGAAACATCCACCAACTAACAAGAACTTTCGCTCATGAAAAAAGCGGACCGAAGTCCGCTTTCATTAACAACTATCTCACTGAGCCAGCGCAGCAAATGCGCGGTCGCGAATTTCATCGACCGGCCCCACTCCTGCGATCTTGCGATATTTAGGCGCCCCAGCTTTGCCTGATTGCGCCCAATCATTGTAATAACCTACCAATACTTTAGTTTGCTCATGATAGACCGACAAACGTTTTTTAACGGTCTCTTCGCGATCATCATCACGCTGAATCAACTCTTCACCGGTCTGATCATCTTTACCTGCAACCTTAGGCGGATTAAATTTGACATGATAGGTACGTCCGGATGCAGGATGAACACGCCGTCCACTCATGCGCTCAATAATCGCCTCATCGGGAACATCAATTTCGAGCACGTAGTCAATGGCAACGCCTGCGTCCTTCATCGCATCGGCTTGCGGAATCGTGCGTGGGAATCCATCAAATAAATAGCCGTTGGCACAGTCAGCTTGTTTAAGCCGATCTTTGACCAAGCCAATAATGATTTCATCAGACACCAATCCGCCTGCATCCATCACCTTCTTTGCGGCCAGTCCCAGCGGGGTACCTTCTTTGACAGCCGCACGCAGCATATCGCCCGTGGAGATCTGTGGAATATTGAAACGTTCTTTTATGTAAGCAGCCTGCGTGCCTTTCCCAGCACCGGGCGCCCCTAGCAAAATCAACCGCATTACCTATTCCTTACGTTTTTTTTGAAACCAAAACCCGCGCAACTCCTGCAGGCATCTGGTCTGTCTCCCGAATAGTCCGCACGAAAGTTACCACAGAATTTGCCACTATCGGGGGTTTGACCCCGTCAGAGACTTGCTCAAACGGCAAAATATCGGCGCACTCGCTCAAGATCTTCAGGTGTATCAACGCCTGCCTGCGGCACATGTGATGTACGTCGCACTGCAATATGAAAACCATTCCAGAGCACTCGCAGTTGTTCGAGCGCCTCGATATCTTCTAGTGGTGACTTAGGCAATGATGAATAGCGGCCGAGGAAATCGCGACGATACGCATATATACCGATATGCCTGAGCGGCTCATAACCTGAGGGTAGCTCTGTTAAATCACTAACCGCAAAGGCATCGCGATGCCAGGGAATCGGTGCTCGAGAAAACAGCAAGGCATGTCCCGAACTATCGAGCACGACTTTCACGACATTTGGATTAAATAAGTCAGCGGCCTGATCTATCGGATGAGCCGCAGTT
>JBIIQR010000274.1:0-3190 GCA_044341985.1 Burkholderiaceae bacterium | reverse complement strand
AACGATTAACGGAAGTTTCAACGACGGATTCAACCAAGGTATTCCAGCGCTCACAGGCGGGACATTGGCCCACCCACTTGTTACTGACGCCACCACATTCGGTGCAGCTGTAATGCGTTTTTGACTTGGCCATAGCGCTCTTTATAGTCGTACTTGTCGTTGCACGCGTGGCGTAATGGCGCACATGAGCTCATAACCAATAGTTCCTGCAGCCGCTGCGACTTCATCAATAGGTAAATCATCACCCCACAAGGTCACGTCACTGCCCACATGAGCATTCGGCACAGATGACAGATCAACGTTCAACATATCCATCGAGACTCGCCCCAATAGCTGGGTACGAATGCCATCCACCAACACTGGCGCACCGGTGCTGGCATGGCGCGGATATCCATCAGCATAACCACAGGCGACGATGCCAATGCGCATATCGCGTTCAGCTCGAAACAAGCTGCCATACCCGACCGAATCTCCCGCACGAATAGACTGCACTGCGATGACTCGACTGCTCAACGTCATGGCGGCTTTGAGACCAAACGATGCAGCATCAACGCCACCCGGCGAACCACCATACAGCATCACACCCGGCCTGATCCAATCACCCTTGATTTCAGGATGAATCAAAATCGCGGGTGAATTCGACAAACTGATTTCAGCGTGAATACCCTGAGTGGCTTGTTGAAATGCAGTGACTTGTGTTGCAACGTCGGGCGACACGGACTGCTTATCGGCATTGGCAAAATGTGTAATAAGGGATATTTTTCCTATCGCAGGCATTGCCTGCAGGCGTGCATACGCATCACGTGTTTGCTCGGGTAAAAAACCTAAACGATTCATGCCGGTGTTGATTTTTAAATGCACATGAATGGGAGAGTTGAGACGCGCCTTAGACAACATCTCCAACTGCTCAACGTTATGTACCACAGGCTGAAGTTCATACTGGCTAATCAGGTCGAGATCAGCCGAATCAAACATCCCCTGCATCATCATGATGGGCTTAGTCCAACCCCAATCGCGCAGCTGCACAGCGCGATCAAATTCAATTAAGGAGAGCCCATCAGCAGCAGCAAAACTGCGAAACCCATTTTCAAGCCCATGGCCATAGGCATCGGCCTTCACCACCGCCCAAATTTTGGTGCCCGGCATAGCTGCGCGGGCAATGGCCAAGTTAGATTGCATGGCCATGATGTTAGTAGTAGCGACAATAGGTCGAGGCATCGAGAATCAGGGGAAAAGTAGTCAGCAAATAACCCTGCATTTTACCGGACACTCGGCCAGCATTGCAGCTTACTCGGCTTAGGGCGGAGATTTCATGGTATAAAGCCATTGGTCTGAAGCGGATGTAGGCCGACTCATACCGAACTCTGCGGTTTGGCACCCGTACTCCACCAATTAAGGTATGCAATCGATGGTGTGATGAGATGTTCGCATTAGTTTACGTCGAACTGACAGCACAACAACGCACGCCTGTCGTCACACTCTGGCTGAGTTTTTCAGAATGAATCGCGGTTTCTACACCATCATGGCAGCGCAGTTTTTTTCGTCGCTCGCCGACAATGCGCTGCTTATCGTAGCAATCTCTATGCTGGCGTCGAGTGAATCACCTGCATGGATGACGCCCATGCTCAAGCTTTTCTTTGTCGCTTCCTACGTATTACTGGCACCGTTTGTCGGTGCGTTTGCTGATGAGTTACCAAAAGGTCGGGTAATGTTCATCACCAATTTAGTTAAAGTCGTTGGTTGCATGATGATGTTCTTTAACGTTCATCCCCTACTTGCTTATGCGGTGGTCGGCTTTGGGGCTGCGGCATACTCACCTGCGAAGTACGGCATCCTTACGGAACTTCTTCCCGCTGAAAAATTAGTCGCCGCCAACGGTTGGATAGAAGGTTTGACCGTGCTGTCGATTATCTTTGGCACGGTATTGGGCGGTACACTCGTCAGCGAACAATTTGCCGCCACCATCACGGCCATGCTGCCGGTGAATGATCTCGAACTGAGTATCTCCCTTGAAGTCGGCTTAGGCGTGGTGATGTGCTCTTACCTGCTGGCCGCAGCATTCAATCTAAAAATTCCGGATACCGGTGCACGTTACGCGGCGCAAGAGCGCAATCCTTTTAAACTGATCGTCGATTTTTCCCATTGCTTCATCAGCCTTTGGAAAGATAGGCTGGGGCAAATTTCCTTAGCCGTGACCTCACTTTTTTGGGGTGCCGGTGCGACTTTGCAATTTATCGTTTTGAAATGGGCCGAGCAAGCGCTCAACATGCCCCTAGCCAAGGCTGCCATTCTTCAAGGCGTGGTGGCATTTGGCGTAGCTTTTGGTGCGATGGCCGCCGCGCGACTCATACCCCTGAAAAAATCGCTCACGGTCATGCCCTTAGGTTTTGCAATGGGCATCATCGTTACCTTCATGACCTTGGCACATAGCGTGGAGTTAGCCTATCCCTTGCTGGTTTTGGTCGGCGCACTCTCCGGCTTTTTCGTCGTGCCTATGAATGCTCTTTTACAGCATCGTGGTCACGTCATCATGAGCGCGGGCCATTCGATTGCGGTGCAAAACTTCAGTGAGAATGCATCCATTCTGATGATGCTGGCCTTATATGCCTTACTGATTAAACTAGATTTCAGTGTCAATACAGTGATCGTTTTATTTGGCTTATTTGTGGCCGGCATTATGTGGATGGTCATGCGTCGACACGCAGCCAATCAACGTGAATACGATTCCTTGCATTTAATCGGCGAAAAAAAACACGTCGATAGCTGAAATACTCATAGGCTATAAGCGGTTAGGCGCCGCTATTCCTCTCACGCGTTCGTTAGCGCGCTCTTTCCAGTCATTCGGCACAACAAAACCACGATCCACTTCCAATAATTCATCGCCTTGTTTTTTAAACGTGGCTACCATGACCGGCATAGGGTCGTCATGAAAGTGTTGCGTTAGCCAGTCGCGCAAATTCGCACGCTGCATTCCATCTTCAAGCGGTAATCGCGCTGGTGCCAGCCACGCAAGGCGCGGCAGGACGGCACAATCTTCACCCACATGTTCGTCAAACTCTGCCAACGTGCACCACCAACCATGGCAATGCGATGGCGAGATACCCATTGACACGGTATCGATAGGTTCTTCCTTTCGATAAAACAACCAACCCTTGACCAGCGCCTGCGCAGCGACCAAAGGCTCACTCAA
>JBIIQR010000273.1:0-3219 GCA_044341985.1 Burkholderiaceae bacterium | reverse complement strand
GTGAAACTTTGGTGACTACCATCGACAATAACAGTAACCTCACACACATCAGCAGAAACCGATTGGCCGACTGAACGCTTGCGTGGAATCTGCGCACCTGCCACTCCAAATAATTCCATATGTATATGATCGCTAGGCATACCGAATGATTTCAAGCAATCTGAAACCTGCACCATCATGGTCTGGGGACCGCAAATAAATGCATGATCAATATCAGCCAAAGAAATCCATTGCGCTGTTAACTGGCTAAATTTTTCAGCATCAATCCGACCATTAAATAAATCGATATCTTGTTTTTCACGGCTCAACACATGAATCACCGACAATCTGTCAAGAAATTGATCTTTAAGATTTGCGATGTCATCTCTTAACATAACGGTCGATGATGCGCGATTTCCGTAAATGAGCGTAAAACTACTTTGCGGCTCAGCTAGTAAAGTACTTTTTATGATGGAGAAAATCGGAGTAATTCCGCTGCCAGCAGCCACTGCCAGATAACGCCGTTGACTAGTCGCATCAAAAGGCAAATGAAAATTACCCGTCGGGGGCATCACATCAATCACGCTACCTACCTCTAGTGAACTGGTAGCCCAGGTTGAAAATGCGCCATCGCTCACTTTTTTTATTGCGATGCGTAGCGCATCGTCTTGTACTGCTGAACAAATAGAATACGAGCGACGAACTTCCTCACCTTGAATAGGTGCACGCAATGTCAGATGCTGCCCCGGCTGATAAACAAACTCAGACGCTAAAGCAGCCGGAATCTCAAAAGTAATCACCACGGCGTCGCGCGTATCGCGATGTAGTGCTGAAATTTTTAAAGGGTGAAAATATGACATTCGATCAGTGTGGCTTGAAATAATCAAAAGGCTCTAGGCAATCATTACATCGATACAGAGCCTTGCAAGCCGTTGAACCGAATTGACTTAATAAACGAGTATGCGATGAACCACATTGCGGGCACTCGATATCTGGCAGCGTGCGATTGATTAGTCCTGAGATATCGATGGATGATGATTCTGAGGATACGCAGTGCGCTGGCGGTGCAATACCAAAGGCTTTGAGTTTTTCTCTGCCGGCGGCTGTCATCCAATCCGTGGTCCATGCCGGCGACAACTGAGTTCGAATAGTAATTTTCTCTACACCCAATGACTGCAGCGCTTGCTCGATACTCTCTGCAATCACCTGTGTGGCAGGACAGCCAGAATACGTGGGGGTGATAATCACTTCACAGGTTTCATCCTCTTGCCATGTCAGCTCACGCACAATACCTAAGTCGACCACAGATACTGCTGGTATCTCGGGATCACTCACCGTTGACAGACATTGCCACAATTGTTCTGAGGTGAACGTCACCATGTAGCACCCGGGTAGGCACGCTGAAGAAATTGCATCTCCGCGAGCAGATAACCGAGATGCTCGGTATGACGGCCTTGCTTACCGCCCTGCTGCATCCACGCATCTTTGGCAGGCATGCTCAAAGTTGCTGCAGAAAAAATTCTTTGTATCGTCGTGAACCATTCTTCTTTCAGACTCGAAGGAAGCGGCGCGATTTGACGATCTGCGATGGCTTTATCCAACTCATCATCAATGAAGCATTCACCGGAATACATCCACAGATCATCGACAGAGCGCTGCATGCGCGCATGACTCTCATCGCTACCGTCACCTAATCGAATCACCAGATCGCTGCTTCGTCGCAAATGATAAGAAACTTCTTTGAGAGATTTTTCTGCAATTTGCGCAATATGTGCATCGGAAGAACGTAACAAGGATCGCAACCACAGCGCGTGCCAAACATCGAAATACAGCTGACGTATCAAGGTATCGCCATAATCGCCGTTCGGCTGCTCAACTAACACGACATTTCGAAAATCATGAGCATCACGTAAAAAAGCCAAATCATCCTCATCACGATCGTTACCTTCAATGGTAGCCGCGTACGATAACCACAAGGTTGACTGACCCAACAAATCCAGCGCGATATTCGTTAACGCCATATCTTCTTCAAGCGCCGGACCTTTACCGCACCATTCAGACAAACGCTGTGATAACACCAACGCGTTATCGCCAGCACGCAGGCACCAGTTAAATTTTTCGGTATCTATCATGTCAAAATTTAAAGATTGCCTACTTCAGGGGGAATAGCAAAAAAAGTCGGATGCCGATAAATTTTGCTGGCGGACGGATCGAAAAATTCTCCGCGATCTTCCGGACTACTCGCCACAATCACACTGGCAGGCACAACCCATATCGATACACCTTCATTACGGCGGGTATACACATCACGTGCATTATTTAAGGCCATCTCAGCATCCGGCGCATGCAAACTGCCCAAATGTTTATGCGATAACCCGTGCTGACTTCGTATAAAAATTTCCCACAATGGCCATTCTTTACTCATCGCTATCCTCTATGTGCTGATCACGCCGCCTTGGATTGGGCTGTCTGTTTTTCTGCGTGTGCATTCAAACCATCACGAAACCAGGCTCCGTCATCCCATGCCTTGCGACGTGTTTGAATACGATCACGATTGCATGGACCATTACCTTTTAAAACACTGTAAAACTCAGACCAATCAATCGCACCAAAATCATACTGACTACGTTCTTGATTCCAGCGCAAATCAGGATCAGGAATACTCAAGCCCAAAAACTCTGCTTGTGGCACGGTCTGATCAACCATGCGCTGACGCAGTTCATCGTTAGAAAATAATTTAATCTTCCAACGCGCCGACTGCGCGCTATTCACTGATTCGGTATCGGGTGGACCAAACATCATCAGCGCCGGCCACCACCAGCGATTCAATGCTTCCTGAGCCATCTGTTTTTGTTCCGGTGTTCCGCGACATAAAGCCATCACCACATCAAATCCCTGACGGGCATGAAACGCTTCTTCTTTACAGATGCGCACCATTGCGCGCGCATATGGGCCGTACGAACAACGGCATAAAGGAATTTGATTGATGATGGCAGCACCATCGACCAACCAACCAATCATGCCAATATCAGCCCAACTCAAGGTAGGGTAATTAAAAATGCTGGAGTACTTTGCTTTGCCAGATAAGAGATCGAGCGTCATCTGATCACGTGACACACCCAATGTTTCAGCGGCACTGTAAAGATAGAGACCGTGCCCTGCCTCGTCTTGAATTTTCGCTAAGAGGATGGTCTTGCGTTTAAGTGTAGGCGCTCGCGTCACCCAATTCCCTTCAGGGAG
>JBIIQR010000272.1:0-3222 GCA_044341985.1 Burkholderiaceae bacterium | reverse complement strand
TAATTACGGGATCTGAATAAAAATTCGTATTTTTAAAAAACCATTTTTTGTCAGTTTCTTATCACCTCATACTAACCGATATGCCACAGCACGTAGATTTTAAAAAACGAGAAGAGTTCAGAATTCGACTAGTCCGCTCACTAGAGAACGCTGGCTTAAATCCACGCAAGGCGGGTGAGCTCTGCGCCATTTTCAATAAGCGGTATGGCTTGGGACAGGTGACGTCGATCTCCGTGTACAAATGGCTTATGGGCGAATCGATGCCAACCGAAGATAAATTAGTCATATTGGCTGAGATGTGTAATGTTTGCCCTCATTGGTTACGATTTGGAGAGCATATCAAACCGATCAAATCTGCAGAAACCGACACCTTGGATTTCAACAACCCGCAACAATGTTGAAATCTAATTTTTTTGCGTACTATTTTTTTCTTTATGCACAGCACTCTGCCATGCAGAGTGGACAGGATTTCACTCGGATACCTCGCGGATAGTTCTAGAAAAGCTCTTTGCTGCGGCATGTGAACGCGACTTATCCGCACGATAAATAGTCGTAGGTTTTCAGCAAAATTTGATATCAGACATAACTGTCCGTTGTTACCCCTAAGATTCATTCAACATTCCACCGGCAGTACCTCCTTACGTATTTCATCCAGCTACAATACGAATGTGTTTGTGACACGGCCAGTAAAACAAGGAGAAAAGGCGAATGACAACATTTATTCAATTAGCATCAAAAAGTACGGCCGCGACGTCCATCGTTTTATTGCTGATTAGCCCACTGGCTCAGGCTGAATGGGTAAGGATGTTTCAAAATATTCATGGCACTGCCTACTACATGGACCCAACGTCGATCGAGCACCATGGAAGTATGCGCCGGGTGTGGGAAATGGAAAGTTATCGAGATGCCACTAAAGAAGGGTTACACTCGATTAGGTTATTCAAGGAATATGATTGCAAAAAAGAGTTAGGACACTTCAAGAAGTATGTGGCCTACACTGGACCTGAAGCCAAGGGTGAAATAATGGGAACCGTTGAAACACCTAGTGAATGGAAAACAGTTAATACTAGTCCCGCTAATAAACTCGTCTTCACCACCGTCTGCAAAGACTTCAAACCGTAAGTCATCGTCAATTATCAGCAAAACAAACGGGGTCCAAAGACCCCGTATCAATGCACGACAAACGATGTCGACTAGCGATCAGGATGAGGCGTCTTTGATCATCTTTCTGGCCTCGCGCAGCCGTTTAAGCGCTTCACCTTCGCGACCATCGTTATAGAGCTTTTCACCCTCTGCACGTAGTGCCTTAACCTTCTCAAGGTCAGCATCAGCCAATTTGACCGTACCCACCGAAGAATCAATCGCTTTCATTTCGCAAACCACCGCATTTGGGCAATGCGCAAACGCCAATGATGCAGAACATAGCAGTAGAGCCGCCAGCAAAGACTTCATTCATTTCTCCTCAAATAATTGACTGTGAAACATAACAGAAAATCGCTCACGTATCGAGTAATGCAGCTACCTACGTATGCATCATTAATCGCGCTCCCGTTGTGATTTGCTAGCTACAATAACGCCGCATCCAGACGATTCGACGTAGGGTTATTAAAAAAGTAACGCGCCAGCGTATAGAATTTCCGGTAACTGTCGATACATTGGTACTGCCTGCAATCCCTGCTAAAAGGGCCTTGACTCAGCCGGCATTCATTACGGAGTTTTGCATGTGCTCAGCCAAAATCACCGCGCAATCCCTGATGGCTATGCTGGTAGCTTTGTGCTGCCTGGCGGATGACGCGAGCGCGTTTGCACCACAAAAGAAAATTGAGTCAAAAACCAATGACCCGCGCTGCGAAAGAGGTAAAGCCTTCTTTCGGGCCTGCTATATCCCGTGTATTAAATCAGTCAAAGGTGCCATGGGCCACGTCACTAATCACTGCAATGTTGAATGCAAACCTGAACTCTGGGTCACCAATTATCTTTGCCGCGATCCTAAATAATGGATTAGCCGGGAAGATCGGACTCGATACATTGCGCTTCAAAGCTTTCCTCAATCACTAGCCCGGTTTTTTTCTTTTCAGTAGACGAAGTGTGAGTCACGCTCATCGTGGCACGCGTAAAGACCATGGATTCATGACGGAAGGTCTCTTCATCGTCCTGCGAGCGTATGCACGCAATTTTTTCAGATCGTTTAGTGTGGCAGTGATAGCCATCCAAATCCCTCAACTGGAACGGGTAAGTTCGAGTTTCTTCTTTAATTTCGGTCTCAGCGGGTTCGGCCTTAAGCTTGGACATCACATCATTTTTGCCCTTGCAAACCAACGTAAAGTTGTAGTCTTGCTTAACGTCACAAGCCCCTAGCAAGAGCATGGACAAAGCAACTGCAACTCTTGTGGCTCTTGCTGGGATCATAGTGTGGAAAAGGCGTTCAAGGTGGCAGACTGGTTTACGTATCAGGTGGATTTTAAGGGCCAGAAGTAATTGATCAAAGCTAAACCAAAGATCGCAGCATACAAAACGCCAAATATGACTAGGTTCTGACGAAACATGCGCGATTGATGTGCTTCTTTTGAACGCCAAAGGACATACTGAAACACCAGTGGCGCCAGCAATATCACGCCAAACTCGGTATAGATTTCAAGAAATAGTGTCGACATCATAATGTGCATGAACATGAGCCATGTGGACTCATTCAAATAATGACAATTTTGTAATCCGTCGTGACACTTGCTTTAAAAAGCTAAAACCACCGATACTCTAATAATCAATTAGAAAGTCGTTGAAAGTACTGGCTGCAAATGCTAAAAACGGCCTTTCAAGACCACCCTCATACAATATAAATTTGTCATAACTGCCCACATAGCTAAGGTAAAAAGCGAACGATTTATGAGCCATATTGATGATCTTAAAGTCCGGATCGAAGGACTCAACGAAGCCGAACGCGTTGAATATAATCGTCGTTTGCAATTACTGAAATCAACCAAAGAAGCTGCCAACACCTACGCACAAGCATTGGAGGTAGCAGACGATGAACTGCAAAAAATTAAAGAGCTAAACATCGGTGTATGGGCTAGCTTTAGCGTGATGATTGCAGGGATTTTTTTCTTTTTGATCAGTAGCGCCAGCGTCAATCCGTATCTAATCGTATTCGCTTGCTTAGCTGGTCTAACTCTTTTACTTGTCAATCAACGGCGTGGTAACAAAGACGCTGAAATCCAACTACTA
>JBIIQR010000271.1:0-3223 GCA_044341985.1 Burkholderiaceae bacterium | reverse complement strand
TTGGTGTAATCCACCAACATGATTAGCTGCCAGCTACCAAAAATAGCTAACGTTGCGCCCATAGCGGCCAGCTTAGGTATAAATGACAGTGTCGCTTCATTAATAGAGGTGGCGGCTTGGATAACACCGATGAACAAACCGACACCCAGTGCAACGAGTAGCAGAGGTGAAGAGATCAGTACGATGGCCCACAGTGCGCTACGGCCTAAATCAACAACGGTTGCGACTTCCATGATTATGTCCTTTTATTCTTTATCTTTTTAAGGCATCGCGAAACTAGACGCGAGTGAACCCATTAACATGCTCCAGCCATCGACTAGAACAAACAACATTAATTTGAACGGCATAGAAATCATCATGGGGGAGAGCATCATCATACCCATGGACATCAGTACCGATGAGACGATCAGATCGATCACCACAAAAGGTATGTAGATCAAAAAGCCAATGGTGAAAGCACTTTTTAATTCTGACGTCATGAAGGCGGGAACCAGCGTTGTGAATGGCACCGATTCGGGGCCCGCCAATTCACCTTTGGCGCGCGAAATTTCCATGAACATCGCAATATCTTCTTCGCGGGTTTGTGCCATCATAAAACCGCGTATCGGCGCTTCAGCAGCTGCCAACGCTTCTTCGAAGGGCAGACCAGAATTCATATAGGGCAGGATGGCGTTTTGATACACATCCGTCATCACGGGTTGCATGATGAAGAGCGTAAGAAATAAAGCCAAACCAGCGAGCACTTGATTCGGTGGAGTCTGACCTGTACCGAGTGCCTGGCGCAAAATCGAAAACACGATAATGATGCGAACAAACGAAGTCATCATCAGTAACATCGATGGCAACAAGGTTAGTACTGTCATCAACCCCAGTAATTGCAGGGTCAAGCTGTAAGTTGCTGCACCACCTTTGCCGGTGACGACATTCACGATCGGCATGCCCTGAGCAAACACAGTCTCAGGCAACAGCGTTGCACTTGTCAGCAAAAGTAGAGCGATAAGGACACGGCGCCACATAATCAGCTCCTATCCTTGTTTTGTTTAGCGGCGTTTAACAGATCAGCAAAACGCTTAGCCAGCGGAGCGCTAGGCTCGGTAGACGCGGGCGGCGATACATGATCAGCTGCGATTTCTTCCTCGGTTAACGGAAAGCCGGCGAGGGTATTAATTTGTTGGACAGTCACGCCCACCAAAATATCTTCATCTTTTACACGCAACAGAATGATTTTCTGACGTGGACCAATTGACACGGTGTCGAGAATACGAATACGGCGTTGGCCCATGCCGAGCAAGCTACCGTTTTGCATCTTCTTGAGTGCATACAGCACCACTCCCAGAAGGGCTAGTACGACAGCAAAGCTGACGATGAAGGATAACCAATCAGTGGCGTGCATGATGTCTCTGTTTTAGATGTTGCGCATGCGTTCAGATGCAGGAACGACACGTGTTAGACGAATGCCGTAACGGTCATTGACGAGTACAACTTCACCTTGTGCTACAACGGTATCGTTGACCAATAGATCTAGCGGTTCGCCAGCGATACGTTCAAGTTCCACGACACTACCTTGCGTTAAGCGCAGCAGATCACGAATTTTCATTTTGGTGCGACCAACTTCCACTTTGATAGCGACCGAAATGTTTTGCAACACGTCGGGATTAATGTGGTGATTCGCGGCGTCTTCAACAACCGCGTTGTCTTCGGCCTGATCCTGGTCTTCGGTAGTTTCACTCATGATGGATCCTGATAGGGTCGGTTAAGTTAAATTGAGTTAAATGGTTTCGGGGTCAAGAGATTTTTCAATGCGGATCGCCACATTGGGTCCTGCCATACCTACTTGGCATTCAAAAGCGGGCAGGTCGCCAATATAAATAGTTGCCAGCTCTGGTTTTTTGAAAAACAATAGGTCGCCTTCTTTAAGCGATTCAATGCGCTGATAATCATCGACGACTTGGCCTAACAACACCTGCAGCTCGACCATGGAATCACCCACCGCTTTGGTGAGGTCTTCACGCCATTTCATATCGGAATCGGCACTACCATCAGCCTGAACGCGATTACGAAGCATCTCGCGGAAAGGCTTCAATGCGGCATAAGGATAAACGAGGTCAACAAAACCTTTATTGCCGCCCACGCTTTCTGTTTCAAAGCGCGAGGCGATGACTAAATCATTTTCGTCGGCGATTTGCGCGAATTGGGGATTGATTTCGGAACTGACGTGTTCAAACTCAACCACCATCAACGGCGCCCACGCTTCTTTTAGTGCGCGGAAAAATACTTCCAAAATAATCGAGATGACGCGCGACTCTGTCGCGGTAAACATCCGTGTTGGGGGCAGTGCATTAGCAGGGCCATCACCCGGTTTATCTGACGCACGACGATTTTGCTTGGCTGGCATGCCGCTGCCGGTGCCGCCGAAAAAATTATCGAGCGATGAGAACACCAGTGTGGGTTCTATCATGACCAGCGAAAAACCGCGTAACGGATTGATACGAATGGTATTAACTGCCAGTGGTGGACGCATATCTTTCAGATAGTCGCCAAAACGTACAATTTGCGCACGCGTAGGATTGATACGTGGACTCGTGCGTAATACGTCCATCAAACCCATGCGGAATAAGCGCACGAAGCGTTCATTGATCATCTCGAGTGATGATGTGTTAACGCCTAGCGTACTGTCTTCACTAGCTAGATCATGTTTCTTAACGCGCGTAGTCAGATTAAAGCCGGTATCAATCGCAATGGTACCGTCATCGATACCCTCAGAGAGGGCAGCGAGTTCTTCTGCTGACAGCAAGTTGCCTGAAGTTGCCATGACTTTATCGTTCCAGTCGGGTTATTTTTTGTGAGTCAGTGTTACTGAACCACGAATTCCGTAAACATCACTTCTTCGATACCACCAAAGCCTTCGTATTTTTCGAGGAGTGAGTTAATCACTAATCGTAAATCTTCAGCTAAAGCCTTACGAAAATCGGGTCGGACCAAATCGGCTTCGGTTTTTTGACGCATAACGTCAAGGATACCGGCACGCAATGCTAACTCGTGAGTTTTTAAATTTTTGATCACGCGATCATCGTAGTGCGTCATGATGGTCAGCGTTACCTGCATCACTTTACGCGAACCGGCAAGATTGGAGAGCAGGGGCTTCTCCAGCGCATAGTAATTGAACTTCCAGCGCTGATTGTCGGCGTCCGGCGTCACCAGCTCTTTCGCAGGAGCTTCTGCA
>JBIIQR010000270.1:0-3234 GCA_044341985.1 Burkholderiaceae bacterium | reverse complement strand
GTTTTGTTTCAGATAATCACAGATCGCTTGCAGTTGATCTTCCGCAGCCAACGCTGCGAAATAAGCGATTTGCGGCTTGAAAGCGCAGGCATAGGAAGCAGTAGCATCGATGATGGCTTTGCAAAACAAAAAAATCGCCTCCGGCTTATCTTTATATTCAGCAGGGAACCGCGCCACATCGGGATCCAATCCCACACAGAGCAGGGAATGATGGTTTGCTGTTGCAACAGCTAGTTTTTCAGTGAATTTCACGATAGTCGAATTGAAAAGTTTGAGGCCATGGGGTCCCCGTTATTGTAGCCGGTCATGCTATTGTCTCGCCCCATGAGACATCTCAACCGCAAAGATCTGGTGCTGCTCGCGCTTTTAACGCTGTTTTGGGGCCTGAATTGGCCAGTGATGAAAATAGGTGTGCGCGAATTTCCGCCGCTGACTTTTCGAGTACTAAGCATGGTCGGTGGCCTCGCTGTTATCTGGCTCGTAGCTCGAGTGCAAGGTGTTTCGCTCGCTATTCCAAAGGGTGAATCCCGAACCATCATCAAACTAGCTATCCCTAACATGCTGATATGGCACTCGCTCATTATCATTGGCGTAAAAATGTTGTCGTCAGGTCGTGCTGCCATCCTTGGTTACACCATGCCAGCTTGGGCGGTCTTGGCCGGCCTGGTATTTTTTGGTGAACGTATCAATCGCTCATCTTTAGTCGGTATTCTGCTGGCCATGTCGGGAGCGATGCTCTTACTGTCGAGTGAATTTTCGCGAATCTCTGGTCAACCGCTAGGTACATTGTTGGTATTGATTGCCGCCGCTGGCTGGGGTTTTGGAACCGTACTCATGAAACGTACCGTCATCGACATGCCCACCTTATCGCTCACTTTTTGGATGTTGGCATTTGCCAGCACCTGCATTACGTTGTTCGCGCTGATCGTTGAGGGCCCGCAGATGCGCTGGCCGACTTCGGTGGAGTGGCTATGCATCGCCTACAACGCGATTATTATTTTTGGTTTTGCTCATGTGGTGTGGTTCAAACTGGCTCGCATACTTCCACCTGTAGCCTCTAGTTTGTCGGTGATGTTCATTCCCGTATTAGGTACCTTTTCAGGTGCGTGGATACTCGGCGAAACACCTCACTGGCAAGATTACGCTGCGATTGTGTTGATTTTAGGTGCGATGTCGACGGTCATGTTCAAACCTAAACAAAATGCCGCGACACAGACGCAAGAAAATTTGTGATCCAACACGGCATGCACATTAATAGCGCTCGTATATCCATTCGAGTAATTCGTTAAAACTCGATCTGGCTGAATTCGCTTCTGCATGATTGATCATGCAAACGACGCTGATCCAACGACCCGATTTTGCTTTCACGTAGCCCGCAATGCTGGCCACATCGTTAAGACTCCCAGTTTTTATATGGGCACGTGTCTTAACCGCAGAATTTTTTAGCGTTCGAATCATCGTACCGTCTAGACCCACAATGGGTAACGAGGCGATGAATTCCGGCATGTAGGGACTTCGCCACGCATGATTAAGTACGGCACTTAATGCCTCGGCACTTAATCGCTCTTGTCGCGACAAGCCCGCACCATTTTCAATCACAATATTTTTAGTGTTAATACCTATAGTATCTAACCAGGCTTTTGCTTGCGTTGCACCCGCTTCTGCAGTCACAGGCGAGCCGGCAGTTGATGTAGCGAGACTTAGTAACAATTGACGCGCCATCACATTGTTGCTGTGTTTATTAATGTCACGAATAATGTATGCTAATGCGGGCGATTCCCATGCCAGTAATTCGCGCGCACTGTCTAATTTTTTTTCTTCACGCATCACACCAGTGATGCTGCCACCCAGCTCACGCCACAGCTGCCGAAAAACTGCGTCGAAATAGCGTGCATGACTGAGCTCGTACGCATGCAGCACCAACATACGCTCGCCACAATCTATGGAATAGCTACCTGAGAAATGTATAGATGATGGATCAACGACCGACCCTAATTTTTCACGCCAGTTGATACAAGGCTGAGTATCTAGCTTAGGCGGATCGATTACAAAATCAACCATCGGCGGCTCCATAGCGACACGCACACTCTGCGTTGGCGCATCTGGAAAAAATCGTAAGCTAATAGCTTTCGCATCGAGCAAGAGGGCATCGGGGAGCGCGTTATAAGCACGATAAGGCAAACCATCAAATGCCGCTGCATCGTCCAGCGTTGTTTCAAACAGGCTGCGATCTAGCACTAAGTCACCTTGAATCTCACGCACACCCAAGCTACGCAGTCGACGCAGTAAACGTGCAAGATCTTCATGCGCCAATCGCGGATCACCCCCTCCCTGAATAAGTAAATCACCATTCAGTACATCTCCTGAGAGAGAACCTTGGGCATACACGCGCGTAATCCAGCGGTAATCCGGACCTAACTGGTCTAAGGCCGCAGCTGTTGTCACCAGCTTCATGACCGAAGCAGGATTAAAAGCGATTTGATGATTATGAGAGGCTAGTGCTTGCCCGTCGAGCGCTCTAACATCGAGAGTAACCGCCGCTGGAGGAATGCCCGATTGCGCAAGCGATTTGCCAAATGGCGTAGGCAAGCCGCTACCGTGCGGTAGCGTAGTACACGCTGACAGGAGCGTCACTATTAATAACAAGGCCCATCGGCCGAATAAGCTCGTGCTGAGAATCATCCGCGCTGCCTTCGATGTGATTACCTGGATTATCCCACGTGATGTACGTACGTTTGGCTACAATAGACTTATTGCGTAGCTTCACCAAAGCGCACGATTTTTTTGGGACAAGAATGTAATGCTTCCTTTTATTAGCGGCACCGAACTCAAACACTCTCTGCCTTATCCCACGCTGATAGACGCTTTGCGAAAAACGTTCACGCAAGTGAATCATGCACCCCTGCGTCATGCGCATCGCGTATCTGATCCGGGACCGACGACACTATTGATCATGCCCGTATGGCAGGACTCCAAACAACTCGGGCTTAAAGTCGTTACGGTCGCACCTGAAAACCGTGCCCTGGGTTTACCGACAGTACATGCTTTATTTATTTTAATGGATACCGCTACTGGTGTACCGATGGCACTGATGGATGGAGAACAGCTCACACTGCGGCGTACAGCGGCAGCGTCTGCTTTAGCTTCGGATTATTTATCGCGAAAAGAAAGTCATCATCTTTTGTTAGTGGGTACAGGGCGCCTAGCGCCGCACATGGCTATCGCCCATTGCAT
>JBIIQR010000269.1:0-3236 GCA_044341985.1 Burkholderiaceae bacterium | reverse complement strand
GCTCAACTGCGATAAAAATGTACGGCGAATCTATTTTTGCCGCTCAGCGGCTTCGCGCTGCTGAAGTTTACGGTTGGCCATTTCCTCAATACCCGACAAACCCTCGCGCCTAGCTAACTCATCCAACACCTGCTGCGGCGTGAGATTGTAGTGCGCCAGCATGATCAAGGAATGAAACCACAAGTCAGCGCACTCATAAACCAGCTTGCTCGCTTCGCTACCGTTTCGTACATCCTTGGCCGCCATCACCGTCTCGGTCGCCTCTTCGCCAATTTTTTTGAGTATCGCGTCATCGCCTTTTTGAAACAAGCGAGAGACATACGATTTCTCCGGATCGCCACCCGCTTCAAGCTTGCGCGATTCGATCACCTCGGCCAGACGTTGCAGAATATCGCTCATTTTTGTTTGTCGTAAATGTCTTCCGGCGCTTTAAGAACAGGATCCGTTGCTACCCATTCCATCTGCCCAGCGGTATTTTCAAATTTTTGAAAAAAACAGGAATGCCTTCCTGTATGGCAGGCCAGATCGCCAACCTGAGTTACTTTTAACAGCAACACGTCCTCATCGCAATCCAAGCGCATCTCATGCACCTGTTGAAAGTGACCTGATTCTTCGCCTTTATGCCATAGCTTTTTGCGTGAACGACTCCAGTAAACAGCCTGCCCAAGCTCGACTGTGCGAGCTAACGCATCACGATTCATCCACGCAAACATCAACACATCATTCGAACCCATTTCCTGGGCAATCACTGGCACCAAACCATTTTCGTCCCACTTGATTCGATTGAGCCATTTGGCGCTTGCGATCATGCCAACCTCATTGGTATACCTTGCGCGGCCATGAATTGTTTAGCCTCTCCAACCGTGTGATGTTGATAGTGAAAAATACTAGCCGCCAACACGGCATCGGCATGGCCCTTGACGATGCCATCGGCCAGATCTTGCAAACCACCGACACCACCTGAAGCGATCACCGGTATTGATACCGCATCCGACACCGCGCTTGTCAGCGCAAGATCAAATCCTGATCGGGTACCGTCACGATCCATGCTGGTTAAGAGAATTTCACCTGCGCCTAGGGCCTGCATTTTGCGCGCCCATTCAACGGCATCGAGGCCCGTCGCATTACGTCCGCCGTGGGTAAACACCTCCCAGTGGCCCGCCTGACTACGCTTGGCATCAATCGCCACCACGATGCACTGCGAGCCATATTTTTTTGCGGCGTCCTGCACCAACTGGGGGTTCGTGACTGCCGAGGTATTGATGCTGACTTTGTCTGCACCTGCGTTCAGCAACCGTCGCACATCATCGACGACGCGTACACCACCACCAACGGTGAGCGGAATAAATACTTGAGACGCTACTGCCTCGATGATGTGGAGTATCAAATCTCGGTCATCAGATGACGCAGTGATATCCAAAAAGGTGATTTCGTCGGCGCCCTGTTCGTCATAGCGACGCGCAATCTCGACCGGGTCACCTGCATCGCGCAGTTCAACGAAATTCACACCCTTAACCACCCGCCCGGCAGTCACGTCCAGGCAGGGAATGATACGTTTAGCGAGGGTCATCTTAGTCTTCTTCGCCGATCTCGCCGGTGAGAAGATCAGCACGGTCTTGCGCCTTTTGCAGATCAAGCGTTCCTTCGTAAATCGACCGACCACAAATCACACCCTCGATACCTTCATCCTGAACGGCGCACAGCGCTTCGACATCTTTTATGTCGTGTACACCACCCGAGGCAATCACAGGTATGGTCATGCTCTGCGCGAGTTTGACGGTCGCCTCAATATTCGCGCCCTTCATCATGCCGTCGCGGCCAATATCGGTGTAGACGATCGCCTCACAACCGTAGTCTTCAAATTTTTTCGCCAGGTCGATGACTTCGTGACCAGATAATTTACTCCAACCATCGGTCGCCACTTTTCCATCTTTCGCATCCAGCCCGACAATGATCTGGCCTGGAAAGGCGCTACAAGCATCGTGCAGAAACCCGGGGTTTTTCACCGCCGCGGTGCCAATGATGATGTAGGAAAGACCGCCGTCGAGATAGCGTTCGATCGTGTCCAAGTCGCGGATGCCACCACCGAGTTGCACGGGAATTTCGTCTATGCCGTGCTCATCAGCATAGTCACGAACGGCGGCAATAATGGCTTTGATCGCGGGCTCGTTTTTGGGCTTGCCCGCAAACGCTCCATTCAAATCCACCAGATGCAGGCGTCGAGCACCCTGCTGTAACCAGTGGCGTGCCATATCGGCTGGGTTTTCGGAGAAGACGGTAACCTGGTCCATATCGCCTTGTTTGAGGCGAACGCACTGGCCGTCCTTGAGATCGATTGCGGGTATGAGCAGCATGGCTACTGTGAGATCACTGAGAGGATGGTTGGGTTAGTGAGATCAGCGTTAATCGCCGCGGCTCAGGGATTCCAATGTACAAAATTTTTATAAAGCTGCAAACCAGCAGATGCACTTTTTTCGGGGTGAAACTGGGTGGCAAAAATATTATCTCTTCCCGCAGCGCAACAAAATGGTAAACCATAAACCGTTTCGCCCAGCGCGTGATCCATTTGGTCGGGAACCGCATAATAACTGTGCACGAAATAAAAATAACTACCATCGGCGACCCCATCCCAGATCGGATGAGATTTACGTTGCCGAACTTGATTCCAGCCCATCTGCGGCACTTTGAACCTGGAACCATCCGGTTGAATCTGGCCGTCTAGTTGAAACTTCACCACTTTACCGGGCAGTAGACCCAAACAACGGGCATCGCCTTCTTCGCTGGAATCGAACAGCATCTGCTCTCCGACGCACACCCCAAACAGAGGCTTATTCTGCACGGCCTCCATTAGCGCCTCAAGCAGACCGGATGCGCGTAATGATTGCATACAATCCGGCATCGCTCCCTGCCCCGGCAAGACAATGCGATCGGCAGCGCGAATCGCATCCGCCTCAGCAGACACCGTCACTTCAGCCTCTGGCGCGACATGCATCAGCGCCTGCGCTACCGAACGCAGATTGCCCATGCCGTAATCAACCACCACAATCTTATTCATGAAATCGCTTAATGCTTGCGCGGCCAAAAGGCCCGTCGAACAACGTGTTTAGAGACTGCCCTTGGTGGAGGGAATCGTTCCAGCGGCGCGTGAATCAAGCTCAGCGGCCATACGCAATGCACGTCCAAAGGCTTTAAATACGGTTTCACACTGATGATGCGCGTTTTCGCCCCGCAAATTA
>JBIIQR010000268.1:0-3243 GCA_044341985.1 Burkholderiaceae bacterium | reverse complement strand
GCTGATGCCCAAGGTCAACGCGAATTTCATTCGGGTGACATGTGGCATTACGCGATGTCGCGTATGTTAGTTGCTGCGCGCGCTTATGGTTTGCGACCGATTGATGGACCATTCGCCAACTTTTCAGACCCCAAAGAATATGAAGCAGTAGCACGTCGTGCAGCGGCTTTAGGCTATGAAGGTAAATGGGCCATTCATCCCACCCAAATTGATATTGCGAATGACGTATTTTCACCTAGCGAGAAAGAAATCGCCTATGCCAAGCGCATCATGGAAGCGATGGCCGAGGCGCAGCGTGAAGGCCGAGGCGCAGTCAGTATGGACGGTCGCTTAATTGATATCGCTAGTATCAAGATGGCGGAAAATTTATTACGCAAAATCTCTTAATAAGAGTCGACTGATTACTATTAACTAGCGCTGTTTTTTATGCAGGGATTTTATTCATCTGTATCAGCGGGTAGCAGCGATCAGTATCTTGGTAGATTGATACACAATCCAGGCATTGAAAGCATTCTTGGTAATCTATCTTTCCTGTGGGTTCGATCGCTTGGTATTCACAACGATGCCGACAACTCTGGCACGGAGTCCCACATTCGTCCCGGCGCGGTATCCAAGACCAGAATCGCAAAAATCCCATTGCTGCCAGCGCAGCACCGAGCGGGCATATATAGCGACAATAACCGCGATAGACAAAGACGCTAAGTAACAGGCAGAACATCGCCCACAGTACATACGGCCAGTCACGAACGAAATATAAACTGATAGCGGTCTTGAATGGCTCAATCTCAACAAGCAGTTCAGCCAGTGGTGGCGCAACGTAAAGCGAGACCATCAGTGCTATAAGAATGATGTACTTTATCCATTTTAATTTACCATCTAGCGCTGAGCGCAATCGACGTTGTTTGTGACCCAGGGCATTCACCACTAAGCTAATCAGCTCTTGCAGTGCGCCGAACGGACATAACCAACCGCAGAAGGTGCCACGACCCCAGATTAGCAAACTCACACCGACAAACAGCCAGAGGATGACGGTCATTGGATCATTCATCATGAAGCTTAGATCTCCATGCGAGCTGAGTGCCTCGGTAGCGGCAGTAATGTTGACGATCGTTAGCTGCCCCTGAGCTATCCAACCAATAAAGACTACGGTGAATAAAAGATAGAGTGTTCGCAGTCGTCTCATGCGTACGTGGTTTGCACTAAATCGTAACTGAGCAATCAGCGCCACACTAAGTACAACTAGCCCACTCAGCAATATGGCGATATGCCAACGGCGTGACTGCCAGGATGTGATCCAGTCATCTATTTCAGATGTTTGGATACTTAGTTCGCGATTACTAGTTATCGTTGATTGACTATCGATGTTTAAAGAAGTGGATTGCGAGGGCTGTGCGTCGACAACACTCGTTTGCAAGTTAGAGCTGCCATTGATGATGCCCTTAGTTGATTCAGCCATAGCCATTGCATGCGTAGCATCAAGCGTATTTGTTTTTCCTGCTATGGGTGACGTGTGTGAATTTTTATTTGTATCGAGTCTTGGCTCAGCAATTTCAGCAACAGCTTTGGATGACGTAGTAAGTGTCTTACTCTCTTCCAGGGCGGTAGATAACTTTTGTTCCTTTGCTTCTTTTGTTTCTTTTATGTCTTTGGCTATCGCCGTGCTGACAACTGCAGTGACATTTTCATCAGCACCCTGTTTAAGTTTGGCTGTGGCTACTGCAGCGGCAGCAGTGAGTATGGCTCGGTTAATCGCTTTAACGGAGATGGTGCCTTGCTGCACACCTTTGACATGGGCGACGTTCTCGTCACGTAATCCCGGATCATTAAATGGTCCTATCTCTATCGTGTGACGGGGAGTTAGCCCTTTGTATTGAGAAGCGAAACGCTCTAATTTTTGCGTGCCAGCAGAATCTAAAAACAAAGGTTCTTTATGATCAAGCAATCTAATTCGTAAAAAGTTACCCGACAAGTCGATCAGAATCAGTACATTAATCGGCTTAGCACTGTAGCCGCGCACTGGTGCGAAATCGATGGATTCGAACACATAGGCTTTGAGTTCAGGTTTTGCATCGGGGTTGGCGGCATCCCGCACGAATAGGGGGTAAGCAGGTATATCAGGCAAAATCTCACCGACTATATAAAAATAGTCGACCATTCTTTCGATATCACCTTTCACTAGATTGCCAGCTTTTGCACTAGAGCCTAGGCAGCACAGCAACATAATTATTACTGTCAGTGCGCGGTATACATACAAAGACATCGTCGGTAATAGTTGCATAACCGGCTGACGAAAATAGAGTTCGGAAAGTTAACTGCGAATGAGCAGACGTTTGCTTTATATCGAGTTAGTTAACAGGACGATATCAGGCTCTGTGATTAAATTTTCTATGCGACGGCGTGTGATATTGGCATAGCGAAGTGCGCAAGCATCCCAGGTGCGAATAGACATAGCGGCTCCCTTTATTTTTATTAAATTTAATTTTTATACTCAGGCAGTCTTTGCCTGTGAACGAAAACCACCCGTGCGCCAGAGCAAAAAAGCAGCAATACTAAAATTGAGTAAATTCCACAGCATGCCATTAATGAATGCGGCTTGATACGAACCGCTGAGATCGAATACCTTACCCGACATCCAGCCACCGAGAGCCATGCCGAACAATGTGGCAGTGAGAACTGAGCCTACACGTGCTCCAGCTTCTGATGCAGGAAAATACTCGCGCACGATAATGGCATAAGAAGGAACTATCCCGCCTTGAAATAAACCGAACATGGCGGAAATTACATATAGCGATACCAAGCCATCAAAGGGCAGAAATAAAAGTAACGCGATACCTTGTAATAACGACCCAAGTAGTAGCGTGCGTAATCCACCAATACGATCGCAGATCACGCCGGAGATGAGTCGACTCGCGATTCCAAAACCGAGCATTAGCGATAGCATTTCTGCGCCGCGCGCTGCACCGAAACCCAGATCACTGCAGTACGCAACGATATGAACCTGCGGCATAGACATCGCCACGCAGCATGAGAGTCCCGCCACACACAGCAGTACTTGAGCTTGATTCATACTCAAACCAAAAGGGCGATCGGTTTCATGCGCGCCGTGAACTCCCGGAGTGACCTCATTGAGTGGAGGGCGAGGCTTCATGCGCAATGCTAGTAAAGCAATCAGCAAACCACAAATACAACCGAGTGCGATGTAGGTGTGACGCCAACCAAAATGCTCTAAGCCCCATTGCATAA
>JBIIQR010000267.1:0-3245 GCA_044341985.1 Burkholderiaceae bacterium | reverse complement strand
CAATTTCTTTTCCTGCTTAGCAACAAACTGGCCGGGTGACATGACGAGCAGTGGTGTTTGAGTTTGCCAGCGACTGAAGTTGCTGCCATGCCCCCAATAACCCATGCCATTCTCATTAAACTCTTCAGCATGGTCGCCAGTGATGACGACCCAGGAATTTTCTAGCGCGCCTGATTTTTTCGCCGCTGTCAGTATTTTCCCAACGAGCGTATCCAGATAAAACAAGCTGTTGTGGTAATCGTTCTTATAAGGCGTGGCATCGGTTTGCCTGTTAATCGCAAAGCCACCTTCTATCGCTGGCAGTGGCTTAAATCGCGAGTAGTCAGGAGGATAGGTATAGGGCGAATGTGACGACGTCAAAAAAAGAAAATCAAAGCGTGGTTTGGTCGATGCCGCGTCTAAGCTTGCCAGATAACTCGCAACGACTTTTTCATCGGAGGTATTGGTTACGACGTTTTGTTCCGGCACATGGGGGAAAAATAATTTACGCAGTGAGAACCCATCCAAATTACTCGACGTAAATACACGGCTTTCATAACCCAGTTGATGCAGGCTCTCAGTAAACAAACTGGGATTGCGCCCTGGCGACGATTTAAACAATTCAAAATAATTAGGATGTAAGCCATACATCAAACCGAATAGCCCTGGTACAGTCACCGCGCCACTGGAAAGATGTTTTTCAAAACGTGTTGATTGTTGGGAAAATTTACTCAGGTTGGGCATGACCTCTGCGTTAAGGCTATCTGCCTGCCAACTCTCAAGCACGATCAATAAAATTGAAGGCGGATTAGGTTTGGGCGTGCAAGCAGGGTCTTGCAGTGGATACCGAACAAGTCCGCTGGATTTTTTTGACGTTAATTCAACCTGACCAGCTTCAGCCGGGAACATCGCTGGCCACCAGTCACTGATTGCTTTGGCGCTATCTGCTTTTTCTACAGGGTAGTAGAGTGGCAGATAAGGTCGATAACTCGTAATCTCTTCGCGGTTGAAATAGGCTGCCCAAATATTGATTACTGAGTTTGCAGCTAATCCGGCGGGCATTAACAATAGGCCAAGAATAAACACAGGAAGTCGTTTTACGGTGCCAGTGCGGGCTGATGAGTACAACCAAAATATTCCCGCCAGCATCAAGAGCGCTAATACTCCTGCTACTACCAATACCAGGGCAGGTATGCCCATGCCACTAAAGTCCAGAAGAAACATCCGGACTAGTAGCCAATCAAGGTGAAAACGGTACAGATTAAAAACGACGAGATCAATGGTTAGATAAACCAGCCACATCCACGCGAGTAATGGCAACAGCCAACGCGTTCTGCTTAATAAACTAAAGGGAAGCAATAGAAGGCTACAACTCAACAGTAATGTGCCGAAATAGCCAGCAATACTGACTTGGTAAGCCCAGGGTAAAAAACCGCCTGAGGACGGCGCATCGCGCAAGAAAAGACCCACTGCGACTGCTGTTAGCAGACACAGATAAAACGTCAGTTTGATGTGATTGGTCAGGCGATGTTTCATGAGCGCATGAATTATAGTCTGAGCTCATGCCGTTCTTTGCGAGTAGTTTGCTTCTATAATCCTCATTAACGAATGAAGGAGGGTGAGAGCGATGAAAACAAGCTACGTCATGATTGCCACGTTGGCGCTAGTCGCCAGCCTATCGGCGCAAGCCTCAGACAAAGAAGAAAAGCCCACCCCAGAGCCTCAAATCAGCGTGGGTGAAACGCCCGCCATGTCAGAAATTCCGACCATGAAACAACAAGGTCAGCGGATGGCGGTGCTGATGGAGCAACTGTCGAAAGAAAGTAATCCCGACATCCGTCGACGCATCATGGCCGAAGCCGTGTGCCCACAATAAGCGCTTAGTGCGCGCCGTTCAATATCCATTCGGCTAGCATCGAAGCATCGATCGGGCTGAGATAGTCAATCGCTGGATGCGATAAATCACCCCATCTCCCTTGGCTTCCTTCTCGAATACGTTGCGAAAGCTCAGTGATAACGGGCTTACCTTTGTAGCGTTTGGCTATCGCTTTGAGTGATGGCCCCGCAGCGCTTCCGGTGGCATCGTGACAACTGGTGCAGCCTGACGACTGAAATAAAGAACGAGTAGCGCGTATATCCGCAGAGTTCATTTTGGCAAACGCTTCTGGCGTAGCAACTAATACGGCAATAGTGAATGAAAGGTTGATTAATTTTTTCATAGCGAATCTCCCATAGCGCCTATCGGGGCGCCTTGATCCGCATTAACTCACTATCGGGTACAACGGACTTGTATCCAGATCAAAATTTGCTGAATTGTTCGGACGATTCCTAGAAGAGTCTTATTTGATGTCTATTCGCTCGACGCAATACATTCGGGCTGCCTAGGCAGCCCGAAAATAAATAATAAATTCAATGAGATTACGAGGGTGTGTCGTCGGAAAGGATAATTGACTCAGGTACCTCGGGAGCCTCAGGTGCAGCTGGAGGCGGAGCAACTGGCGCGGGGGCAGCTTGTCGGGCAGGCACATCACGGCCAATCTTGTAGATACTGCCCTGAATAGAGCCACCCTTCTTGATTTCCATTTCGGTGTAGGACACCGATCCTGAAATCACGCCTGACGATTCGACCAATAACGTTTTATTGGCAACAGCCGTATCGGTTAATGACCCTGCTACTTTGATGTGATTTGCCGTGGTTTTACCATTGACAGCGCCATTCGTTTGAATCGCGATCACATCGGCAGTCAATTGACCTTCCAGCTTGCCGTCAACGCTGGCGAGTCCTGGCACATTCATGGTGCCCTGCATATAAACGCCGTCTCCTACAAACAGAGAGCCGGGTGGGGTTGTGTCAGCCATAGTTTTTCGCTCAGGGTTGATCAAAAATGCTTGCCAAAGCTGTTCGATATCGCCATAAGCCATGCGATGTTGCATCATACAAGTTTTACATGGTTTGCACTACTTCCAGAACAAATTCTTTGGTAAATACTATTTTGAAAACAATCATCGTGCCACATCCACCTCGCCTACTTTTGTTTGCCGGTCATGCGGGCACTGGCAAAACCACATTAGCCAAGCGCGCTTTGCCCCTGCTGGCAGAAAAAAGTAAACGCGATTTTTTCTTTCTCGACAAAGACACTGCCTATGGCGCGTTTAGCTCTCACGTCATGGGTCTGCTAACAGGCAATCCCGCTGATCGCGATAGTCCTACCTATCTGCAAAATCTTCGCGATCGTGAGTATTCAGGATTGCTCGACATTACCCGC
>JBIIQR010000266.1:0-3248 GCA_044341985.1 Burkholderiaceae bacterium | reverse complement strand
TAGCCAGCGCAGGCCCGCTACCCATTGCAACGGTATTGCAATTTCCAGGTGAAATACAGATTAACGATGATCGTACGGTGCATGTGGTGCCGCGTGTGTCGGGCGTGGCAGAAGCAGTTTTGGTGAGTACGGGACAGTTCGTAAAAAAAGGGCAAACACTTGCCGTGTTTTCCAGCCAAATGATTTCTGAGCAGCGCAGCGCATTGCAGACTGCGCAAAAGCGATTGAGCTTGGCTACTACCATTTATCAGCGCGAAAAAACGTTATGGGAACAAAAAATCACTGCTGAGCAGGATTATCTGCAATCCTTGCAGAGTTTGCGAGAGGCGGAGATTGCGGTTGATAACGCTCAGCAGAAATTATCCGCTCTGGGTGTCATCCTAAATAACAATGCGAATTCAAGCAGTCTTAATCGTTTTGAATTGCGCGCGCCGTATGATGGGTTGGTGGTTGAACGTAATTTGAGCGTGGGCGAAGCGGTAAAAGAAGATACGCCTATCTTCATTATTTCTGATCTATCTACTGTCTGGGCTGAAGTACACATACCCGCAAAAGATCTGCCGCATGTACGGATGGGTGAAAAAGTAACTTTACGTGCGACAGCCTTTGATGCAAAGACAACCGGGTCGGTCGCGTTTATTGGTGCCTTAGTCGGTGAGCTCACACGTATGGCAAAGGCACGTATTGTGCTGGCCAATCCGCAAGGTGCGTGGCGTCCGGGTTTGTTTGTTAGCGTGGAAGTGAAAGCTGCTGAAGTTCAGGTGCCGATCGCGATTGAAACCGACGCGCTGCAAACACTAGGAACGCAGCAAGTTGTTTTTGTACGTACTGCAACTGGTTTTAAAGCCCATCCAGTAAAACTCGGTTTAAACGATGGTAAACATGTCGAGGTAATGGAAGGATTATCTGCCGGTACACGCTATGCCACTAAGGGAAGTTACATTCTTAAATCAGAATTGTCGAAGCTGACAACCGAAGATGGCTATTAAGTAGGACGGCATACATCATGTTTGAATCACTGATTCGTTTTTCTATTGCGCAGCGCATGCTGGTCTTGTTGCTGGCAGTGGGTGTCGCGATTGCTGGCATCTATAGCTATCAACGTCTACCAATTGATGCGGTACCTGACATCACCAATGTGCAAGTACAGATCAATACCATGGCGCCGGGGTATTCACCGCTAGAAGCGGAACAGCGAGTGACCTATCCGCTAGAGACGGTAATGGCGGGTTTACCTAACTTACAACAGACACGTTCATTATCGCGTTATGGTCTGTCGCAAGTTACCGTTATCTTTAAAGAGGATACCGATATATTTTTTGCGCGCCAGCTTGTCAATGAGCGCATCACTCAGGCACGCGACAAACTACCAGCGGGATTAACCCCTGAAATGGGTCCGATTGCGACGGGCTTAGGCGAAATCTATTTGTGGACAGTCGAGGCCAGTGCTGAGGCTCGCAAGGCCGATGGAACTAGTTATACCGATACTGATTTGCGTGAGATACAAGATTGGGTGATCAAGCCGCAATTGCGCAACGTACCTGGTGTGACTGAAATTAATTCTATTGGTGGCTATGTTAAGGAATACCAAATTGCGCCTGACCCAGAGCGTTTAGCATCACTCGGCGTATCGCTGGTTGATTTAGTGAATGCCGTTGATAGTAATAATCACAATCGAGGTGCGGGTTACATAGAAAAGCGCGGTGAGCAGTATTTAGTTCGTGCGCCAGGTCAGCTGCGTAATGTAGAAGATATACGCGACGTCATCATCAAAAATTCAGCCGGTGTGCCGGTACGCGTACGCGATGTCGCTGAAGTGGGTATTGGTCAGGAATTGCGAACTGGTGCTGCAACGGCGGATGGAAAAGAAGTCGTGCTCGGTACGGTTTTCATGCTGATGGGGCAAAACAGCGGCGTCGTATCCAAAGCGGTAGATCGCAAGATGGCTGAGATCAATCGTAATCTTCCTAAAGGGGTTCGTATTATCACGGTATATGACCGAACCAATCTGGTAGAGAAGGCGATTCGCACTGTGCGCAACAATTTGCTCGAAGGTGCGATTTTGGTGATTGTTGTGCTGTTTGGTTTTTTTGGGAATTTGCGCGCTGCCATTATCACAGCGGCAGTGATTCCTTTGTCGATGCTGTTTACCTTTACGGGTATGGTTCAGTACCAGGTCAGCGCAAATTTAATGAGCTTGGGTGCGCTCGATTTCGGCATCATCATCGATGGTGCCGTGGTTATTGTTGAAAATTGTATACGTCGACTGGCACACTCCCAGCAAATGCTTGGGCGCACATTAACTCAGGAAGAGCGCTTCACCGAAGTGTTTGAAGCATCCAAAGAATCACGTCGCCCGCTCTTGTTTGGACAAGTCATCATTATGGTGGTGTATTTACCTATCTTCGCCTTGAGTGGTGTGGAAGGGAAAATGTTTCACCCCATGGCGTTCACAGTGGTCACCGCCTTGCTGGGAGCGATTGTTCTTTCGGTGACTTTTGTTCCTGCTGCAGTGGCGATGTTTGTCACCGGTCGTGTGCAAGAAAAAGAAAATATTTTTATGGTGGTGGCACGTCGTTGGTATAACCCAATGTATGACTACGTCATGTCGATCAAACCGGTGGTGCTCAGCGTGGCGACTGTGGTAATTATTTTGAGTGGCTTACTCATGATGCGCATGGGTAGTGAATTTGTCCCTAACTTAAATGAAGGTGATCTCGCTTTTCAAACCATACGCGCTCCGGGTGTGAGCTTATCGCAAGCCGTTGAAATGCAGCAGCATATTGAAAGCACGCTGAAGAAAAAATTTCCTGAGATCGATAGAGTGTTTACGCGCATTGGTACCGCTGAGATCGCTACCGATCCGATGCCGCCGAGTTTGTCCGATGGCTACATCATGCTTAAGCCGATTGATCAATGGCCGGATCCCAGTAAATCGCGTGATCAGTTACGGACTGAAATCAGTCAAACCGTTTGGAAAATCCCGGGAAATAATTACGATTTTTCACAACCCATACAGTTACGATTCAATGAATTGATTTCTGGGGTGCGCAGTGACGTGGCAGTAAAAATTTTCGGTGATGATTTAGATACCTTGCACAGACTCGCCGATGAAACGGCTGCCGTTTTGCAGCGTGTTCCTGGGTCATCCGAAGTGAAAGTTGAACAGACCACGGGTTTACCTGTGCTGACTGTACGCATCGATAGGCAGAAGGCTGCGCGCTATGGTTTAAACATGACTGATGTGC
>JBIIQR010000265.1:0-3268 GCA_044341985.1 Burkholderiaceae bacterium | reverse complement strand
GCAATATCGATATGACTCATGGTCTGGTAATGGCCGAGTCCGTGTCGATTGCATTAAGTAATCATCTGGGTCGTGCTGCCGCACACGAGCTGGTAGAAGCCGCATGTGCTCAAGCAATCGCTACCGATAAATCATTGTTTGACATCTTGCAGGCTGATAAGCACGTTAATAGCCTAATTTCTAGAGACGAACTTCAAAAATTAGTTGATCCTGTCAATTATCTGGGGCAGGCCGAAGCGTTTGTCGATCGTGCTCTAACAGAACATCGTCAACGCAAGCACTGATTTCCAGGCCGCATGAATTTCAACTACAGGAGTTTCTATGCCTTTCTATGAAACAGGCACCGGTCGATTGCATTATGAGCTTGATGGTCCTGAGCAAGCTCCCGTATTAGTGATGTCGAATTCACTAGGCACTAACCTGTCGATGTGGTTGCCGCAACTGCCTGAGCTTTCCGAGCATTTTCGTGTTTTACGCTATGACACGCGTGGACATGGAAGCTCTGATGTATCGCAAGGCCCATACACCATTGCTCAGCTTGGCGGTGATGTACTGTCGTTGTTGGATGGATTAAAAATAGAGCGCGCACATTTTTGCGGGCTTTCCATGGGCGGTATGACAGGTATCTGGCTCGGTGTGTATGCGCCATCACGCATTGATCGTTTAGCGCTTTGTAATACCAGTGCAGCTATTGGAGTACCTGAAATCTGGAATACGAGGATCACCAAAGTCAAACAAGATGGCATGGAGAGCATTATCGAGAGTGTCTTGGAGCGTTGGTTTACGCCGGGCTTTCTTGCGCATGCTCCGGCCCAAGTAGATCGCGTAAGAAAAATGCTGCAAGAGACGTCAGTTGAAGGGTATGTCGCTAACTGCGCTGCAGTACGCGATATGGATCAGCGCGCTAATATGACTTCTATCACCGCACCGACCTTAGTTATTGGCGGTAAACACGACAAATCCACCCCGCCGGAACATGGCGAACTAATTTCTCGCGCGATTAAAGGTTCGCGTTATGTCGAGCTCAACGCAGCGCATTTATCCAACTGGGAGGTCGCACAAGCTTTTACTCAGACCTTGCTAGATTTTTTACTTAATAAAAATCCACATCACTGATTACAAATCAGTGCGTCCTCAAAACCATAAAAAAAAGAAGAGTCACCATGCCATTATCCGAGTCGAATGCTAAGCCACAGATCGCCGTGATGGGAGCCGGCTCTGTCGGGTGTTTTTTCGGTGCCATGTTAGCGCGTGCCGGTTTTCCTGTAACGCTAATTGGTCGACAAGTTCATGTGGATGCGGTCAATCAGCATGGGCTATTGCTCGATACTAAAAAATTCTCTGAACATGTCGCCATGAAAGCCGTTACGGATGCATCGGGCGTTAAGGGAGCACGTCTTGTACTGTTTTGCGTTAAATCCACAGACAGCGAATCAGCAGCGCGCGAGATCGCACCGTTCTTAGAACCGGACGCCGTAATCGTGACATTACAAAATGGTGCCGAGAGTCCCGAGCTTTTGAGGCAGCTTTTACCAAACCGAGTGATACCAGCAGTGGTATATGTCGCCACTGAAATGGCCGGGTCTGGTCATGTGAAGCATCACGGTCGAGGTGAGTTAGTGATTGGTGATGCGCCCGAGAGTGCCGATGTAAAGCAGTGGTTTCACGAAGCAGACGTGCCGGTTGAAGTCTCTAAGAATGTGATGGGTCCGCTATGGACTAAGCTGATTATCAACTGTGCTTACAATGCCTTGTCAGCCATTGCGCAAAAAATGTATGGTGAAATGGTGAAGGTCGAGGGTATTCCAGCACTCATGGAAGCCGTTGTTACCGAATGTCTTGCAGTAGCAAAAGCCGAAGGTATTGACGTTCCTGGTGATATGTATGCGACTGTTAGAAATCTGGCTAGCACGATGGCGACTCAGTATTCATCAACGGCACAAGATTTGGCACGCGGTAAAAAAACAGAAATTGATTATCTGAATGGTTATGTGTGTCGACTCGGTTTAAAACACGGCGTGCCAACGCCGGTGAATCAAACCTTGCTCACTTTAGTGAAACTGGTATCGAAGAATTAAAGTTTAAAAATTAAAGCCAAAGAATTAAAATCAAAGAATTTAATAAAGGAGCCAACATGAATCAACAAGAATTCGAGCACTTAATGCAAAAAGAGGGTTTTGAAACCGTGGTAGTCGAACGACCTGCCAATGGCTCTATGGATTTGCATACGCATCCGTTTGCTGCGCGAGCATTAATTTTGGACGGTGAGATTACGATCGTCGCTGAGGGTCGTACACGGCATTGCCGCACGGGCGACACCTTTGCGCTTGATGCAAATATTCCGCATACCGAAGTGTATGGCCCGACAGGTGTGCGCTATATCGCCGGGCGTAAACACGCGGCATAGTGTGCCGACTTAGTTCACTGTTTTAGGTGTGCAGACACCGGCATAGGCAAGATGAGTATCGCCGTTGGCATCATCGAGTGTATAGATCGTCATGGCCTGCCAGGCCATGCGGCCAAGTTTCACGCTGACCTGTGCAATGTTGCGGTTCATGACGGCGACATTCACCGGTGCTTCACCCTCAAACCATAGCTCGCTGATTTTTAAATCGGTCGTCACAGATCCTGCGTACTTGGTACTAAAACGTATTTTTTTCGATTCTGTATCAATCACCAGTTCAACCGGATCTTCTTTCAAACTACTCATCTGCTCAGTGCGTTTACCCCAGCCGTCATATTCCACATGCGTGCCACTGCAGATATAGCGTATTTGTTCGGAATGTACGGCAGGAGAAGTAAGTATGGCCACTGCTGTCCATAGAGTCGCTATTTTTTTCATTATTCGAATCACGGTTAGGTGCGAATGACACTGTTTCCATTCATCTTGTCGATAGGCTTGAAATAGTGGCGAGCGTACGCAAGTAGTTGTTTGTCGGTTGGATGATCAATCGTCTCGATACCTAAGATTTTTTTTGCAATCAAAGGATCATGCTGTTGCGCATGGCGAAGTAGCTCTAGCTTAGCCGATCCAGGACCAACGACTAATATTTCTGCAGCACTGGCAACTGCTTCAGTCACTGCATGCAGATATGATTTATCCGGTGCGGCATGTCCTGAACCAAGAGTGCCTGCTTTGTGATGCAAATGGGGATGTTTTGATGTGGTGTGGATAATCTCGTTTTCGTTTGCCGATTCATTAAATTGAATGACGTGGGCTTCACGATGATCTATCCATACAACGGCGTGATCTAAAGACATACTGGCT
>JBIIQR010000264.1:0-3276 GCA_044341985.1 Burkholderiaceae bacterium | reverse complement strand
TTCATCGCCCGCTTCACAAATATTTAGTATCGCAATCATCTGCGCAGCCATGCCGCTACTGGTGGCAACTGCGGCGCGTCCATCTTCCAATGCTGCTATGCGTTCTTCTAATACCGCTACAGTGGGGTTCGATAAGCGTGAATACACATTACCAAACGTCTGCAAATTAAACAGACTCGCTGCATGATCGGCACTATCAAAGACATACGATGTGGTTTGATAAATAGGCACGGCGCGTGCGCCTGTAGCTGCATCAGGTAATTGCCCTGCATGAAGGCAGAGGGTATCGAAGTCGTAGATATGGTCTTGTGACATGGCGTTATCAATAGAGAATAAGTGGCGATTGAATCAGTCTGGAATACGGTCGATATGCATCCGTTTTATACCGGGCGACGCGATGAAATAATGCGGGTGTTCACCCCAAACCACGAGAGACCACCAAACAAGCGCGCATATTCAATTTTTACGCAACGGTTTTGTACAAATTCTAATTCACCACTTTCGGCGATAGTTTTTGCTTCATCATTTTCTACACCGAGTTGCAACCAAAGTACCTTGGCACCGATGGCAACCGCTTCTTTTGCAATAGGTGGGCAATCAGCGCTTTTGCGAAATACATCGACCATATCGACTTTTTCAGGAATCGATGTCAAATCGGGATAGCATTTCTCGCCAAGTATTTCTGTGTATTTCGGATTGACAGGAATAATCCGAAAGCCATGCTCTTGCATGTACTTGGCTGCAAAATACGAAGGTCGATACCAGTCGGCGGATAAGCCGACGATAGCGATGGTGTGGTTGTCTTTCAGTATCCGGCGTAATTGCGCAATCGTGCTCATGACATCCTCGTTATTTGGTGGCGCACAGCACCATGTTCGTTGCGGTGGTAGCGACGATCTCTACTTTCTTAAAGCCGGCTTGTTGCAACACCATGGTCAGTCGTGCCGGACCTGCTTGTGCACCCAAGGCTAAACCCACTTCTTGAGCGAGTGAGGCGGGTACACAGCCCATTGTAGAGGCGCAGTAAAACATTTGACCGACGATATTTAAATTATCTTCTAACTTATCGTTCGCAAACGGTTCAATGATCACTAAGAGACCATCATCATTTAACTGTTTGCAGGCATGTTCGGCTGCACCGACCGGATCACCCATGTCGTGCAGGCAATCGAAAAAGGCTATCGCATCAAATTTACCTTCGTAATCTTTTGCACTGCGAGTTTCGTAAGTGATTCGGGATGAGAGGCCAGCATCGGAGGCTAATCGTTTAGCTTCTTCGATCGAGGGCCCATGAAAATCAAAGCCATGTACACGTGACTCAGGAAAATGCTGAGCAATCAGCATGGTTGATACGCCATGACCGCAACCAACATCGGCAAAACTTCCACCCGCGCTGAGCTTGTCAGTCAGCGCAGGAATTTTCGGTAACCAGCGCGACACTAAATTCGATTTATAAACGGGTTTGAAGAAACGCGCGGTGCCACGGAAGTAGCATTGATGATGATCACCCCAGCCCACACCTTGACCTGTTTTGAAGGCAGCACGAATTTTTGGCTCATCCATCACGCTAGCAGCCAAACTGTCATACGCACCTATCATCAGTGCGGTGCTATCTTCATGAGCGAACACAGCGGCTTGTTCCTCACTGAGAAAAAATTTCCCTTCAACCTCGTCATACGTTGCATAGCCTGCAGCGCACATAGCTGAAAGCCACTCTAAGCTGTAGCGCGCATCAATCTCAGCCGCTTTGGCAAAATCATTATTCTTAGAAGGGCCCAACGTAGCTAGGGTAGTAAAGAGTTTGAGCTCATCGCCTATGCGCATCAATGGCACGAGCTGAGCAGCCGCGACGTTTTGAAACACCTTCCATTGCAGCTCTTTTAGTTTTTTTGTGTCCATGAAGCGCTTTCCTTGTCTCTTAATGAGTGCTGTTTTCCTGTGTGGGCAAACGTGGTGCCATGATTTTGACGTAAAGCGGCGTTATCCATGCGAGAAGCACCATGCCAGCGTAGCCGGTCGGCATTTGGGGTGATTCAGACATGGGGTAGAGCTGATCGCAATTGAGCGAGGGTTCTAAATGATGCGATGCGTGTCTGGGCAAGTTGAACAATAACGCATCCGAGACTCGATTTGTGCAATCCCAGATGTGGCTGGCATTCATGCGCTCGGGTTTGCCATTGATGAGGCGACGCTGTAGACCCCAATGTTCGACGTAATCAATCGTGGCGACTAAGGTTTTAGCCAGGCATGCTTGAATGACGCAAAACACAAGTCCTTTCCAGCCAGCGGCCAACATCACGAGCGCGAAAAGTGCGAGCGTTAGCGTGGTTAACGTAAGCGTCTCGTTAACTTTTCCAGTTTGTTCGCGCGAGAGTGTTAACGAATCGCGGTAGATGCCTACAAAGTAGCGCGGCATAAATCGCCACACGCTTTCATTTTGTCGAGCAGTGGCTGGGTCATGCAGCGTGGCGGCATGCCGATGATGACCGCGGTTGTGTTCGAGTACGTAATGGCCAAACCCGATCCAGGTGAGTAGGGTGCGTGCGAGCGTGCGGTCGAGGATGGAACGTCTATGGCCTAACTCATGTGCCAGCACGATACCGATACCGCCGCAGACATATCCAGAAGAGAGAGCGAGCCAGACTAAATCAATCCATTCAAGACTTGCCGCATTAATCGCGAGGCTGCCGGTCACAATGAGAACCGTTAGCATGATTACCCTTGGCAGCAAGGCGCCCCAGCGGTAGCTTGAGGTAGTGGATGAATACTCGCCCCAAAACCACTCAGCCACGGGAATGGCGATGGCGGCTAACGCTAGCGTTAACCAGGGCGCACCTATCCACCAGCCCAGCAAGGGCGATAGAGTAAACGCGGTCGGCAGTAGCAGGTGCATTGAGGTCTTTCGGATAAGGTCAAAACTCAATCCGCCATTGTAGCCAGAGCGTGAGGCGAGGGATTTGTAAGATTAAATGCCGGAATTATCTTTTTAATAAGCTAAGTCCTTGATTTTGCTAGATCTTCAGCGTTGACAGTATGGCATCCGTATGTTCCAATTGGGAAACATTCGGGAAGTCGGGTTTTAAACAAACTCTATTTTCTCCGTCGTACCCTTAACGATACCTCCAGGGGTCACAATCTGATGCGACAGCCGAATCCCATCATTGGCAACAGTCCACCGATGCGCGACATACGCAAGCTAATCGAGACCATTGCGGACTCGACAGCGACTGTGCTGATCAACGGCGAATCCGGAACCGGCAAAGAATTAGTCGCTCA
>JBIIQR010000263.1:0-3280 GCA_044341985.1 Burkholderiaceae bacterium | reverse complement strand
ACGCCAGATCGCTAGATCACGCGCGGAATAACGCAAGCCTTCTTGCTGTTTGTAGGACGCATCATGTTCTTCATCGACGATGATGAGTTTTAAATGCGGCATTGACGCCAGCACGGCGAGTCGCGTCCCCAACACGATGTCCGCCTGCCCTTCATGCGCGGCCAACCAATGACGCAATCGTTCGCCTTCGGACAACTGGCTATGTAAAGACACGACATTTAAACGTGGAAACGATGCGCGAACCTGATCTTCCAGTTGCGGCGTGAGATTGATTTCTGGTACCAGAATTAAAATTTGTGCATGTTCACCGCGTGCTTTTGTTTTTTCTAGTAGGGCTTTCGCGGCTTGCAAATACACTTGCGTCTTGCCACTACCCGTAATACCAAACAATAAATGACAGGCATACGCTGTCGTTGCGGCTATCGCATCAACGGCCTGCTGTTGCTGCTCATTTAACGTGTGCGTTACGCGCTGTGCGGTTTCTGCACTGGCGATTGTTTCTGCTTCTTTAGTTTTCGCGAGCGCTGCTATTTTTTTTATAGCGCGATCAATCGCACCGACCTTTGCTTCACGCAGTGCTTTCGGTACTGCGGGCAAAGCAACCTCACCCAATGGGCGCTGATAGTACTCTGCGGCGAATTCACACAATTGCATCCAATGTGATGACAATGCTGTTATCTGATGACGCAGTTCGATTACATCACGAATTTTTTGCGGATCAATGTCACTCGTTTTGTTTACGCCAACAATTAAACCTGCAACTTCGCGTTTACCAAACGGCACACGCACGAACTGACCTATGTGTGGCTGCGCACTATTTTCTGTCGACACAACATACCGATAATCAAATGTTGTATCGAGTGGTGTGTCGAGAGCAATTTGCAGAATTGTGTTGTGCACGTGAGAAGAAAAAAGTTTTTTACGGCGCGTGTGTAATGAGTTTGTGACGCAAAAAATTTTATATTTTTTTATTTGCTGAAAATTTTTTAATCATGATCCCTCATGTCGCCACTTAAAGTGATTCCTTAGAATGCGCGCTAACTGTCCATTTCGAAAGCGCTTTTTAGACTATCCACAAATTATGTGGATAACTTTGTGCATAAGCGGGGCTTGACAGGCCAAATGCCAGAATTCATGCGGGCTCAAACACTTTGCTCAGAGGTAAAGCAGCCTCACGCACCCAATAAAATCAATGGCTTATGAATTCGTGTCCAAATCAAAAAAAATAATTTGAATTTATTTTCTAGCGCCTTGACAAGCCCATAGTTTGTGAATAAGTGCGGTTTAAGCAATCTCATCATGACAACCCCTAACCGAGCTGGGCGGCGCACCAAGATGGGGCTTTCTCTACGCTCAGAATGTGTGTTTTGCGCGTCATCAATACATTCTGGACTACCAAAAGTTGTCCACTGGCTTGTGGATATCTTTGTGAACAAACTCGATTTCTAACAGGCCTGGGTTGTTTTTGTAATGATGGGCCGGTGAACGGATATTACCAAAAAGGATCGCCGCCCTTACGAATCAAGGGCTTGGCGCAATGTTCTGCGGCGCGGTCTGCCTATTTTTCGCAAGTCCTTGATTTATTCTCACCCGACCATAATGTGCATAACTGCACCATTTTGGTCGAAGTCGCCGCTTACCGCACATAGCGCTGAAGCACGTCTTTTCAGGAACGCTGGCGCCGGCTGATGCTATGAACGGCTTCCACCAAGGCTGTCACCGACTCCGGCGGGGTGAACTGTGAAATCCCGTGTCCCAGGTTAAACACATGGCCCGTTCCGGGGCCGGGTTTTCCAAATGACGTTAAGACTTTTTCCACTTCGGCGTGAATTTGCTCTGGCTTGGCGAACAGTACATTCGGATCGAGGTTGCCTTGTAGCGCAACTTTGTGTCCGACCAGCTGGCGCGCCTTAGCGAGATTAACCGTCCAATCCAAGCCCACGGCATCGGCACCGCTATCGGCTATTTCGTCTAGCCACAAGCCGCCACCCTTGGTGAATACGATGCACGGGATTTTTTGCCCATCATGCTCGCGCTTCAAGCCTTTAATAACTTCGCGCATGTAATGCAAAGAAAACGCCTGATACACGCCATCCGCTAAGGCACCGCCCCAGGTATCAAAAATCATCACAGCTTGTGCGCCGGCATCGATTTGGGCATTTAAGTAAGCCGCGACAGCTTTCGCATTCACATTCAGTATGTGATGCATCAAATCTGGTCGGTCGTAGAGCATGCCCTTCACTAGACGGAAATCATCGGAACCACCGCCTTCGACCATATAGCAAGCGAGAGTCCAAGGACTGCCGGAAAAACCGATCAGAGGCACACGGCCATTGAGTGTTTTACGGATCTGCGTAACAGCATCAAACACGTATTGCAGACTGGCGAGATCGGGTTCGCGCAATGCGAGCACCGCTTTTTCATCGCGCAGCGGATGAGCAAAACGTGGGCCTTCGCCCTCTGCAAATGAAAGGCCCAGACCCATGGCATCGGGCACGGTCAAAATATCTGAAAACAGTATCGCCGCATCTAATGGATAGCGATCGAGCGGTTGTATGGTGACTTCGGTGGCGTAGTCAGGATTGGTGGCCAAGCCCATGAACGAACCGGCCTTAGCGCGGGTCGCGCGATACTCGGGCAAATAACGTCCGGCTTGGCGCATTAGCCAGAGCGGTGTGTAGTCCGTGGGTTGACGCAGCAATGCGCGCAAAAACGTATCGTTCTTTAGTGGGGCGTAGACGTTGGACATCCTGTTCCTTGGTGCGGTTTTCGGATGGCCGTATTATCGCCCAAAGGGGCGGGCTTATCCTCAGTTTTTAACGCGTCTCAGACACTCAAGCCTGTAAACATTTTTTGTCGCAGCCTAAATCACGGGGCAACAACGACTTCTACCTGTGCTTCGGCCAGCATACTGGCCAACCCGGGCGGCGGCGGGGCATCGCAAAACAACTTATCAATTTGAGAAAGATGGGTGATGCGAACCAAGGCCTGGCGGTCAAATTTAGCTTGATCGGCCACTAACCATACTTCCCGCGACTGCTCAACGATGGCCTGAGCCACCTTGACTTCTCGTGGATCGAAATCGCGCAGCGTGCCGTCGGGCTCAATACTTGAAACCCCAATAATGCCGATATCGACCTTGAATTGCCGAATGAACTCGACCGTGGCCTCGCCCACAATAGCGCGATCGCGTCCGCGCACTACGCCGCCGGCCACAATAACTTCGCAACTGGGTTGACTAGCCAGAATGGCGGCCACGTTGAGATTGTTGGTCACGACG
>JBIIQR010000262.1:0-3290 GCA_044341985.1 Burkholderiaceae bacterium | reverse complement strand
GTTTTTTGATTTGCTGCGCGCCTTGCCAATCAATTTCCAGCACCACGTCATGACCTGCGTCGGTCTGCTCAGACACCATCGTGCGGGACGTCCCGTAATGATTGCCATGTACTAAAGCAGACTCCAGAAATTCACCTTCTTGTTGACGCTTTAAAAAATCCGCTTCGCTCAGAAAAAAATATTCACGGCCATGCTGCTCACCGGGTCGTGGTGCTCGGGTTGTGCATGAGATAGAAAGTTTGACTGAGGGCTCGCGCTGTAACAATGCATTTACCAGCGACGATTTGCCTGCACCGGAGGGGGCGGCAATGACGAACAGGCTTCCGGATGAGGCAGTTGAACTAGTCATAGGATAGGTAATGGCTAACGCACTAATATCGAACTTACAGCGTACTTATTCTAGATTTTGTACTTGCTCACGCATCTGCTCAATTAGCAGTTTCATTTGCATAGACGCGTCGGAGAGTTCTTTTAGAGCGGCTTTCGAACCCAGAGTATTGGCTTCGCGATTGAGCTCTTGCATCATAAAGTCCAGACGCTTGCCGACCTGACCACCTTTTTTCAAAATAGCGCGAGTCTCTGTTAAATGGCCAGACAATCGCGTCAGTTCTTCTGCCACGTCCATGCGTATGCCGTAGAGCGTGACTTCTTGTCGTATACGGTCTTGCACTTCATCTTTGCTGATAGAAGGTGTAGGGCTGCCTTCAGCCAGGCTAATACCCAGTGCTTCTTGCATGCGATCAATCGCTTTTTGGCGGAACTGCTCAATCGCTTTGGGAATGAGTGGTGTGATGCGTTGAACAATTTCTTCTATGTCAGAGACGCGTGATAGCAGCATCGTTTCGAGTGCAGCGCCTTCACGCTCGCGCGATTCGACAAAGGCATTCAAAACAGTCGTCATAGTTGCTTGGACATCGGCCAGAAGATTGTCTTCACCAACTTCGCTATCCGACAGCACGCCCGGCCAGCGCAGTAATTCATTCACGGTTAGCGGGCGGGCTTGGTCGAACTGAGTTAACACCTGTTGCTGAGCTTTTGCTAGTGATGACAACAAGGTTTCATTGATTGCCAAACTGGTGCCTGAGGCAGCCTTGCGGCCAAAGGACAAGCGGCATTCCACCTTGCCACGTTGCGTCTTGCCCATGATGGCTTCACGCAACAATGGCTCAAGCGAGCGCAGATCGTCATTCATGCGAAATTGAAGATCGAGAAACCGTGAGTTGACGCTCTTTAGCTCGAGGGTGATCGTGCCGGCATCGCTTTCGCGGGCACTGATCGCATAGCCTGTCATGCTGCGAATACTCAAAATAGGGTTCCTATCAGGTGCTTTTGTCTTTACAAAACATTAATAAATCCACACAATTCCGACCCGGGAAATTCACTGCGCAAAGACATCCATGGTCGTTCAACACAACGCTGCACTGCCGGACGGGCTGGAAATCAGCGGATATCGCATTGTAAAGAAGATTGCTGTCGGCGGCTTCAGTATTGTCTATCTTGCTCAGGATGCTCAAGGCAATGAAGTGGCCATAAAAGAATATCTTCCCACCGCGTTAGTGCGGCGTATGCCTGGTGAGCTGGAACCCGTCGTCGCGCGCGAACATCGCGATTTATATCGAATTGGTTTGAAGTATTTTTTTGATGAAGGGCGAGCACTTGCATCAATTGTTCATCCCAATGTGATTCGCGTGCTGAATTTTTTCCGTGCCAACGAAACCGTTTATCTAGTAATGAGCTACGAGCATGGACGTTCCTTGCAGCAGCATGTTGCTCGGCGCCGAAAAAACGGTGTCAAACCCTTGGTATCTGACTCTGCGATACGAAGCATGTTCGCACAAGTCATGGATGCGTTACGTGAAGTACATACCCATAAGTTGCTGCACTTAGATCTCAAGCCTGCCAATATTTATTTGCGAAATGATGGCACGCCAATATTGCTGGATTTTGGTGCAGCCCGACAAACTCTACAAACAGATCTATCAACGATTCACCCTATGTATACCCCGGGCTTTGCCGCTCCCGAGCTGCATGCAAAAAAAGAGTTAGGCCCTTGGACCGATATCTACAGCATAGGTGCGTCGATTTTTAATTGCATGGTCGGTGTGCCACCACAGTCGGCGATAGAACGCGAGCGGGAAGATCGTATGGATGAATTTTACGGTGAGCTAGAAACCATCTATACGCCTGACTTATTAAAACTCGTCCGCTGGAGCTTAATGTTAGATCCACTTAAGCGTCCGCAAAGCGTGTTCGCATTAAAAAAGGCCATGCGGTTATTACCCGATACAGCTCAGGCGCCAGATACCTTACTTTCGCGCTTGCGCAAAATGGTGAACTGACGATGCGTTTCTCAATCTATCAACAAAGTCAGGCCGGTGGTCGTGCGACTAACCAGGATCGTATGGGTTACTGCTTTACGCGCGAATCCTTGCTGTTGTTACTGGCCGATGGTATGGGTGGACATTTGCATGGTGAACTAGCGGCTACACTGACTTTGCAAACCATGGGTTCGTTATTTCAAAAAGCTGCGAGTCTCGTGGTGCCTGATCCTGAAGCATTTTTGGATGAATTGATTTATTCCGCCCATTTAGCGTTGCATAGATATCGCTCGCAGAATCGATTCGATGATACCCCTCGTACCACGGTCGTCGCCTGTCTGGTGCAAGAGGGTAAAGCACAATGGGCGCATTGCGGCGACTCCCGTCTGTATTGGCTACGTGGTGGCCGTATTCTGTCGCGCACCACCGATCACTCGCATGTGGAAAAATTGGTGGCTATGGGACGCTTGTCACCGCATCAACGCATGCAGCATCCCGATCGGAATAAACTGTATAACTGCCTCGGCGCACCCACATTACCCATCATTACCAAGTCATCCGCTGTGAGCTTAAATGAGGGCGATCAGTTACTGCTTTGTTCGGATGGTTTGTGGGGCAGTATCCCTGAACACGAACTTGCATATCGCCTCTCAGCGCGGCCCCTCGAAGAAGCAGTGCCGGAGATGGTGAGGAGTGCGGTTCAGATCGGTGGCAAAAACGGCGATAATGTCACCGCGTTGGCGCTGACATGGCTGGGAGCAGATAACGAGATGGGCGGCGGTACATTTTTAACAGAGGGTTTGCCCCGCGATCGAGTCATCACCAGCATTCAGCCTGCGCCGCAAGATGCGAGTTTTCCAGAGGTAGACCGCAGCGGTGCACAAGCCATTGAGCAGGCGATGGCGCAGATACGAATCGCCAATCAAAAAACATAAAAGTCCGAGGATAAGTTGTCAAATTCAAATGCATTAC
>JBIIQR010000261.1:0-3307 GCA_044341985.1 Burkholderiaceae bacterium | reverse complement strand
GTGCAGGGCAAAGTACAAAAATTCAACGATCTACCCAAATCACATCACAAAAATGTCAATGTTGAAGAGTCGCCGTACGATCGTAAGCTTGGGCAGAAACCTGTTTTATCCGATCAAGAAATTGATGATGTCGTGGCATTTCTCCACACACTGACGGATGGTTACGACCCGAGTAAAAAAACAAAATAAAGCCCAGCGTTTGATCGTAGATTAATGGCTCAACAGGGTGGTGCAGCGAGTCGCGGTACACTGAGTCTGCAACAAACCACCAACCCACGAACTACACACCATGCCTAACTGGAGTTACCTGATAGCCCGTTTGATCAGCGCTGTGGGCTCCTGGCTTGATGCCAGCAATTTACGCAATCGTGTCTATGCACTTGAGCAGCAAAATGAGCTATTGCGTGTCGCCTTGGATGACATCGCCCGAATGGATCCCGAAGGTCGCATCGGTTGGTATGCGCAGCAGGCCATAGCCCGCGCTGACTTGCGCGAATAATCACTAGGATATTTTTACTGCATGCGATTAAGTATGCGGCAGCGTTGAATATCACAAGCGGTGGGTAATGGTGAACGATATTCAGGGTAGAGCTTTAGTTGGCTAGGGTCGCGTGAATAGCATTGACCGCCTTTGCCATCATTGTAGTAAGACAAAACATCCACGCAGCGCCGCGAATGCGCCAGCATTCCGTAGAAATGTCCCATCTCATGCGCTAAAACCATTTGCAATGTCTCTAGTGCATTGTGCTTTGGGTTTCGTTGATTGAGTAGATTAAAAGCCTGTGCGCCCAATGACAATTGGTTTTGCGAGAGATTCGCTAGCCCAAAATGTCCACTACTACCGCTGGCATCCCATTGAACAACGATGATGCCTTTAGTGTTTTCAACGCGTCCTTGCCATAGCGTGACTTGCGCTGGAATACCGCACTTAGACCATTCGGCCGATGCGCGCGCAAGTAGATTCATTACTTGCTGTTCTTGAAACCACGGTGGTGCACCGCTATGCTTATAAAAAAAAATGAGTGACGAGGCAGAAGTAGGGCGATCTTGTCCATCACCCCAGGTCACAAGCTCAGATTCCGAGCATTGAGCAATTTCTTGATTACGCGCACTCGCATCCGCTAATGCGCTACTAGACAATGTAATCATCAACAGACCAATCAGACGTTTAATGATGGTCTGTTTCATAGAGAATTTTTAAGGTGAGCCCTTCGCAATGCGAAAGGCAGATTTACTACAACGATTCCCAAGGAATCTACAGCGTGTTCAGTTGGCTTCTAGTGCGGGCGTATCGTTTCCAGTGGCGGCGTCTGACGCATCTACTTGAGAGCCCATGTCGGCGGGGATGGCTTCATCGACTGGAGCATCTGCCAATGTAGCGTCTTGCAATGACCCCAAGCTACGACCCAATAAGGCATGCGCAGTTTTTTGGCCAAGTTCAGTCAGCGCTAGTACTCCTCCGCCCGGGCGAATGATGCCCATGCTGATCAGTTTGTCTAATTGCGCGCCGTGACGGCCGGCATCGCTCAGCACCTTTTGGCTGCTGACGAGCGTGATCATTAGATCGATGTCTTCTACGGATAGCACACGCATGATGCACCGCCTGTCTTTATCAACTTGCTACGTAATTGGTTTGAGTTCACAACAATAGACTAGCTCATTACAGCGTCGCGGGTAAAGCCTAGCGGGCTTAAATAGTGAAAAGGGGCTGGCGCCATTTGCTAAATAAATAATTTTTCGAAGTTCATCGGTCGATTGCTCCTTTTTTATGCGCGGCGGGTGCTATCTGCATCAGCAAAACGGCGGCAAAAAAATCGCTAACTCCATCGGTTCACGTGAGTGAAGTGCGGTTCGTTTTAATCACGAACTGTCTCATGTCCACATTTTGGAGATTAGATAATGAAAAAAACTCAAGTCGCATTGGCCGCTCTGGCGCTAGTCGCTTCGACAGCTGCTCTGGCAAATGGCGTGACTGTTTACGGTAACCTCGAAGGCGGCTTCGTTAAGGGCAACAACACCAGCACAGCATTCTCGGGCGCTGGTCACTGGAATGCTTCTGCTTTTGGTCTCAAAGGTTCGGAAGATCTGGGCGGTGGCTTGACTGCTTCCTTTAACGTCGAAGGCGGCATTGACACCAACACAGGTGGCACAAACAACGGCGGAACGACTGGCCTATTTAACCGTGCTACTTGGCTCGCAATTGGCGGCGAAGCAGGCACACTGAAGTTGGGTAACCAACTGTCACCATTCATCCTGTCCTATGTAACTACACTGGGCTTAGCTGGTAACAACTTCTTAGTTCCAGTTTGCGCGGCTGCTAATGCTTGCGATGGTAATGATGCTGCGGGCACATCTACCAAAACTGGCGGCTTCTTCATTCCTAACGCAGCTTCGTACTCAGTGACTGCCAACGGTATTTCTGCACAAATTCTACACGCGACTGACAACGGCGTAGATCAGGGTAAGTTATCTGCTGGTAATGTTTCGTTTAACATCGGCTCCGCATACGTAACAGCAGCAATGTCGTCACGCACGGATGCATACCGCAACTACTTAGTTGGCGCAACGTTGCCGGTTGGCGACATCAAATTGGCTGCTAACTACATTGATCACACAGACAAGTCTGGCACCAATGCTAACAGCAGCACAATCACAGTTGGCGCTTCTTATGCACTGAGCGGCGCGACTACTGTTGGTTTGAACTACTCCAAAACTAGCGTATCTGGTGCGGTTGACCCATCCCTGACTAACCTGTCTGTGATGCACGCGTTGTCCAAGCGCACTTCGGCCTTTGCTTACTACAACAAAGGAACCAATGGCTCTGGCGTTTCGTACCAAGGCAGCACGACTGACGCAACATCGGCAATCGGCGTTGGCGTAGCTCACGCATTCTAATTTCTCGCTGGTCTAGCACCAGCCTGAGTAGAACTGCAACAAATAAAAAGCCACCCCTCGGGGTGGCTTTTTTATGCCCGCGATAAACGACAATTAATCAATTGCCTGACGATAAGAATCGCCCCTCTTCTTGAATCAGTAATCGAACCGCTTCAGCATTGTCTAGCGAGCGCTCTTTTTTGATATCTCGCCAGTCATATTTTTTATTCGTGGTGCGATCAAAGATCATGTCATCGATCCAATAGGCCTGTGTCATGTAGGAGGCTAGTATCGTGCCCCGCTGTACGGGCAATTGAAATAAATTCAGTCCGTTACTGTAGGTGTTAATAGGCGCTGTGCAGCCCAAGGCCTCCTGCATCAAGGTTGGAACCACATCCTGATGTAACGACAATTTCTTTTCCTGCTTAGCAAC
>JBIIQR010000260.1:0-3332 GCA_044341985.1 Burkholderiaceae bacterium | reverse complement strand
TGCTACTATTTTTTGCAACCAAACTCTACCGATTAGTGACTAGGATTTTTATTAAGTAAAAATTCTACTAAGGTCTGGGTAAATGCTTGTGCGACCTCCCAGTTCGATAAATGCGCTGCGTTTAGCTCGACATAACGCGAACCTTTAATCGCGCGAGAAATTAGTTCGCCATGTTCCGGCGGGGTGGACTTGTCGTGTTTACCGCCAATAACTAAGGTCGGCGCAGTGATAGACGTCAGATTAGATCGCTGATCCATATCACGCACCGCAGCGCAGTTTGCGACATAACCGTCAACCGATGTCTCTAGCAGCATTTTTCTTACGCGATCTACTTGCGCCGGAGCATGCGCAAGAAAGCCGGGTGTGAACCAGCGCTCAAGTACGCTCTCGATAATGCTCTCTATGCCATCTTGTTTAACTTTGGTGATACGCGTATTCCAGATTTCAGGCACGCCAATGGCAGCACTGGTATTACAAAGCGCTAAACGGTCAATCCGCGATGGCGCATACACACCCAGCCAGATACCTGTCATGCCGCCCATAGAAAGGCCGCAAAAATGTGCGCGCTCTATTTTTAATCCATCCAACAAAGAAATCACATCGCCGCCTAGTTGCGCAATGGTGTAGGGTCCTTGCGATACATCAGAGCCTCCGTGCCCACGCGTGTCATAACGCAAAACACGAAAATGCTCGGAAAGCTCAGGCAATTGCGGTAGCCACATCGACAGGTTAGTACCCAGTGAATTAGACAGCACTAATACGGGTGCTTGTTCAGGACCATCAAGTTCGTAGTGCAATCGGCCGGTGCCTGTTTCATAGAAAGGCATAGAGACTCCTGTAGTTGAAATTCATGCGGCCTGGGTATCAGTGCTTGCGTTGACGATGTTCTGTGAGAACTCGATCGACAAACGTTTCGGCCTGCCCCAGATAATTGACAGGATCAACTAACTTTTGAAGTTCGTCTCTAGAAATCAGGCTATTAAGGTGCGTATCAGCCTGCAAGATGTCAAACAATGATTTATCGGTAGCGATTGCTTGAGCACATGCGGCTTCTACTAGCTCGTGAGCGGCAGCACGACCCAGGTGATTACTTAATGCAATCGACACCGATTCAGCCATCACCAGACCATGAGTGATGTCGATATTACTGCGCATGCGCTCGACATGAACTGTTAAGCCCTCAACAACATCGCATAATTGGTGTAATGCACCGGAGGTCAACTGAATAATCTCCGGCAAGGTATCCCACTCCGCTTGCCAGCCACCGAGTGCACGCTCATGCTCTTGCACCATGCAAGACAATAACGTCGACACTAGTGCCGGCACACGATAAGCTGCCGTGAGAGTAGCTGAACATCCCACCGGATTACGTTTATGCGGCATGGTGGACGAACCGCCTCGTCCTTGACTACTAGGTTCAGAAAGTTCAGCGATTTCAGTTTGCGCATGCAAAGAAATATCACGCGCTATTTTTCCTAAGGTACCTGTTAACAATCCCAACGTGGTGCCCACTTCAGCAATGCGATCACGATGCGTGTGCCAAGGTATGGCCGGCAATGTGAGTTGGAGCTCATGTGCTAACGCCTGACTGACTGCTAAACCTTTATCTCCCAGACTCGCTAGCGATCCTGCAGCGCCGCCGAACTGCAACACCGAGATATTTTTTCTCACGATGACGAGTCGCTCTTGATGACGCAGAATCGCATCTAACCACCCCGCTGCTTTTAATCCAAACGTAATCGGTAATGCATGCTGCATCCACGTACGCCCTATCATCGGCGTAGCACGATGGCGATGCGCGTGCGATGCCAGAGCATCCGTTAATTGAGCAAGCTCAATCGTGATTAAATCGATGGCCTGACACAATTGCAAAACCAAACCGGTATCGATGATGTCTTGACTGGTTGCACCCCAGTGCACATGGTGCGCAGCCTGCGCATCAACCGCTGCGACTTTTGCAGTCAGCTGCTTAACTAAAGGAATCGCCAGATTGCCTGATTGGCGTGCGTCATGCGCCAGTAATTGAATATCGATCTGATCAGCGCGGCAGGCGTTCGCTATGACCGTGACCGATTGTGCAGGTATCACGCCTTCCTTAGCGAGTGCGCGCGCCAATGCAGCCTCTACATCGAGCATACATTGCACTGTATCTTTGGCAGAAAAAATAGCCGTCATTCCATCAGAAGAAAATAAGGCAGAGGTCAGGCGAAGGTCAGTCATGGAAAAAACAACTTTCGAATGAAATCAAAGTTCAAAAAAAACGGTTTCATGGACTCCACCACCAATGGCGATATTCCATTCCAACACACCCGGCTGGCCTTCAACTACGTTTGCAATCAGTGTAGCGCGACGCTCAGCCGGCACCTGCAGCATGACCTGATCAGCCGAATGATCATCACCAGGAAAATAAATACGGGTTACCAATTGCTTGATTAAGCCGCGCGCAAAAATAGCTACCAGGATATGTGACGCTTGCAATGTACCGTTAACTGCAGGAACACGACCCGGCTTGATAGTAGAAAAACGAAAGCGCCCATTGGCATCGGTCGGTGTGCGTCCAAACCCAGTAAAACTTTTTTCTATCGGTAAATCGCGATTATCCAAGGGATGCGTGTATTTACCGTGCGAGTTTGCCTGCCAAATTTCTATCATGCCATCGGGTACAGGTAAGCCATCTGCATCACGCAACTGACCTTGAATGATGCACCGCTCGCCAGGAACATCTGCTGCTACTAGTTCCGTGGTGTTTAACCAATCCAATCCTATATGCAAATAAGGCCCGACTGTTTGCGATGGTGTGAATCCTGTACTCATCTCATTTCTCCATCGGAGTCGCATGCCGGCCGCGCAAAATGATATCAAAGCGAAAGCCTAAAGCAAAATCAGGCTCAGTCAAATCGAGTGCAAATTGCGAAATCATTCGGTGGCGCGCACGTTCATCCGGCACGCTGTTATAGATAGGATCAAATTCCAACAGCGGATCACCCGGAAAATACATCTGTGTGACCAAACGTGTTGCAAATGCCTGACCAAACAATGAGAAATGAATATGCGCAGGTCGCCAAGCATTCGGATGATTACGCCAAGGATAGGCACCCGGTCGTATGGTGGTGAAGCGGTAATGTCCTTCTGCATCCGTCATCGTTCGGCCGGTGCCAGTAAAGTTAGGATCTAACGGTGCTTCATGCTGATCATTTTTATGTTGATAGCGTCCGGCTGCATTCGCCTGCCACAGTTCAATCAAGGTATGTGGAACGGCTTTACCATCTTCATCAAGTACTCGACCAGCAACCAAGATACGTTCCCCAATAGGCTCACCTGCATGCTGACGC
>JBIIQR010000259.1:0-3337 GCA_044341985.1 Burkholderiaceae bacterium | reverse complement strand
AACTGCTCAGCAGGTAGAACTTCTTTGACTAAGCCATGTTTATGCGCTTCGTTAGCCGAAAAAATTTCTGCTGTGTGTATCCATTCCAGCGCCTTAGCAACACCCACTATGCGTGGCAAGAACCAGGTAGAGCAGGCTTCGGGAACAATACCAATTTTGCCAAACACGAATCCAAATTTAGCGTGTTCAGAGGCCAAGCGTATATCCATCGCCAACTGCATAGTGACACCTACACCGACTGCAGCACCATTGATGGCACCAATGACGGGTTTCTTACAATTGAAAATCGCCAGTGATACGCGACCGCCGGTATCACGCACGCCTTTAACAATCACGGGATCTTCGAGTCGTTCATTCATGTCTTTCATTGTCGGATGTTGAGTTTCATCCAAGCCGAACACGTTGCCGCTCACAGCTAAATCCATACCCGCACAAAACGCACGACCCGCACCGGTGACAATGATGACGCGCACATCATCATTTTCACTCGCTGTATTGAATGCTGAAATCAATTCATTCGCCATAGTGACGGTGAAGGCATTCAGCTTGTCGGGGCGGTTTAGCGTAATAGTTAAGATTTGCTCAGACAAATCGCAGCTCAGCGTTTCATACGTCATTGCGTCGTTCTCCAAAATTATTTTATCGTTCGAATTATGTAATACATCAATCAATTTTTATCGTGCGTATCCAACCATACGGATCGGGCGTATGGCCATACTGAATGTCAGTCAGTGCTTTATATAAGTGCGTGGCAACGGGCCCAGATTTTTCATCATTGATGCGGTATTCTTTTCCCTTGTAGCCAAATTTCCCCACTGGCGAAACTACTGCAGCGGTGCCCACGCCAAAGGCTTCGGTAATGCGACCTTTTTCTATGTCAGCCAAAATCTCATCGACATCAAGTCGTTCTTCACTTACGGCGTAGCCCAGATCAGGAGCGAGCTGCAAAACAGATTCGCGTGTCACGCCATGCAAGATGCTGCCCGAGAGCGCCGGAGTAACTATGTGTTTGCCATCACGCACAAACATAATATTCATCGCGCCCACTTCTTCTATATAACGACGCTCTACCGCATCTAACCACAAGACTTGCTGATAACCGTGTGGCCTGACTTGCTCAGCAACAGCAACGGTGCCCGCATAATTACCGGTAGTTTTAGCCTCGCCTGTGCCGCCTTTTACTGCGCGCACATAATCGTGAGAAATATGGACAGCCACCGGATTAAATCCATTCGCAAAATACGGACCGACCGGACTAAGAAAAATATAGTGTAAGAATTTTTTACCTATACGTACCTCCAGCGTCTCTTCGGTACTAATCACCACAGGGCGTATATAGAGCGTGCAGTTAGGCAGACGCGGCACCCATTCGTGCTCTAGTTTGACCAAGGACTCTATATAGTCGATGTGAGTTGCAGGATCGATTTCCGGCATGCCTAGCCGCACTGCTGATCGATTCAAGCGCGCCATATTGCGATCAACGCGAAACAAATTGATGTTTCCATCCGGTCGTCTGTAGGCCTTGGTGCCTTCAAAGATAGCTAGTCCTATGTGTAAAACTTGAGCCACAGGATGCATAGGTAAGGGTCCGAATGCGCCTATGCGCGCGTCATGCCAACCTTGGTCTTGCGTGTAATGCTGCGTAAACATGCGATTGGTATACAAACGACCAAATCCCGGATTGTCGGGAAAGATTGCTGGGCGTGGGTTCTGCAGTGTCTCAATAATCATTTTGAAGCGTCTCTGTTGGAGTAATAGAATTTACCGTCGTCAAAGCGACGACGGCAGACTTATTTTTTAGTCGTTTTTATTTGCCTTCTGAATTTTTCCACGCTGCCATCAAGGTATTCGATGGCAGGGATTCATCCAAAAGTTTTTGTCCGGTTTCTACGCCAGCGATAGGCAAACCTTTGGGGTCGAGCATTCCTATTTGTACTAACACACTGGCTTGATCCCAATAGATGTGTTCGTGGTACAGCTTGTTACCACGAAATTTAATCACGGCCAGCAAAGGAATTTCTACGCGCTTACCTGTAGGCGGTATGCCGGGCAGCATCCAAGGTATTTCGCAGGTATGAGTAAAGCAAAACAGCATTTCATCCACGACTTGTGTAGCGCCGACGGTGCGCGAAATAGGAATCAGCGAAGTATCTGGCGGATTGCTATTTACAAAATGATGTTTATAAAAACGATGCAGCTGTTGGTAACCAACGCCACCGGTCATGGTGGGAATGTGATTCACATAAGGTTCGGCGACCATGGTACTCATCGTGGCATCCACATCGCGAGTACCGAATTCATATTCACAGTGTTTATCCCACAGCGCGGATAAATCGAAGTGAGGGCCAATTTCTTCGCGCAGGGCAGCGACACTACGCTGATGGGCCATCAGGGCTGAGGCTTTGTGAAAGTGCTCACCCTTAGGGCGCGCAAATGCATGATCGGCGTCGGGGTAAATATAAATGTCAAAGCCTTCACGTTTACCTAAACGCTTTTTAATTTTTTCTTGTGCTTTTTCAGGGCAATATTTATCTAAACCCGCAATGTGTAAGACAACGCGACATTCAATGTCATCCGCTTCATCTAATGCATCTTCTATACCCACACCGTAATAGCCGATCGCTACATCCACGTCAGTGCGGCAGGCAGCTAAATAAGCGAGTTTGCCGCCGAGGCAAAAACCCAGTACACCCACATCACCACTGACCCCCGACATTTCACGCAAGGTGGTGATGGCATCTTGAATATCTTCTACACCGAGGTCTTGATCGAAGCCTTGAAAATAGCCGAACGCTTTTTGCCAATCTTCTGGCGTGTAACCAAGTTCAACCCCCGGCTTTTGGCGCCAAAATAAATCGGGCACCAGAACCACATAACCTTCTTCAGCATAGTAATTAGCAATCTCACGCATATTGGCATTGACGCCAAAAATTTCTTGCGCAATCACCAAGCCAGGACCTTTGCCTGAGGCGGGTTTGGCCAGATAAGCGCTGAACTTTCCGCTGCCATCGCTAGCTTCAATTTTTATATTGCGCGTTTTTATAGAAGGGGAGGCAGAGTTTTTCACCGGGTCATCCTTGTTTGTAATAGTTGGTCTAAAAAATTCAAAGTCAATTTTGCACTGGAATGTATGCTCCGTAAGGTTCATTACGGTAGCATAGGCACGTGGGACTATCCTACATAAGCACTGATTAAATAAAAACTAGATATTTATCTAGTAGTGGATAGGAGCTAACCCTTTGATTCGCTTGGCCCCGCGTAGCGTAGCTACGCTGGCTCGCCATAAACTACGTAATAACTCAGCACTTCCCCAATAAACAATAAGACAAGAAAAGGA
>JBIIQR010000258.1:0-3361 GCA_044341985.1 Burkholderiaceae bacterium | reverse complement strand
CTATTTGACGGTCCGTTTACGAAGAGCGGTGACTAGCGAGGCATTACAAGCAACTCGTGCTAGCCAATTACGCTTACTGAGCGAAAAGCTGCGTGAGGCGACCGATTGGTTAGCGAAGGTTGAAGTACTGCGCACACTACTTACAGGTCATACAGGTATACCTGCCTATATCTTGCTCACCCGATCACAGCTGGAAGTTAGCGATGATCATCAGTTTGAGTTTTTTGGTGAGCCATCTCCGTTTCAAAAGCAACGCTTGATCATCGAATGGCAACAGTTATCTGTCGATAGATCTACTCCATCGAAAACAGATCACTCGGAGCGCGCGATTCCTATTCATGGTCGAGAGAAGACTTGGGGTGTCGTCGTGTTTCACGATGGCTTCGACCCTTGGACGGATTCGTTGGGATATCCGCACTTTCGTGATTTATGCTATCAGCTAGGCATAGAACTCGATCGACACATTGCACTTGTTCAGGCGCGTGAGGCTACCGAGCTAGTGCGCACGCAAGCTATCCGGAATACCTTGCTTACAGCAATTTCGCATGATTACCATACCCCATTGTCGACCATCATGGGTGCTGCGTCGGTTCTAGTTGAACAGACTAAGAGAGATTCGCATGCTGAGCTTGCCGGTTTGGCGAGCTCTATCGTGGAAGAAACTGAGCAGCTCCATCGCATGACGAATAACACACTGCAGTTGGCGCGACTGGATGCAGTCGGTATAGAACTCAATAAGAATTGGGAATCACTGGAGGAAGTCATTGGAACGATGATTGTTCGACTAAAACGTCACTCCTTTGATAGACAATTTAATGTACATGTACCGCCCGATTTGCCTCTCTTACATGTTGATGTTGTATTGCTGATGCAATTGCTGGATAACTTGTTGCAGAACAGCTTGAAATATAGTCGCGACGGTTCCGTCATCACGATCGATGCGATCAGTGATGATCATGAAGTGCTGATACAGGTCTCAGACCGTGGTGAAGGTATCCCGGGATGGTGGCATGAACAGGTGTTCGAGATATTTCAGCGAGTGGATGGTGTGGATCTTCCTTCTGATGGTCGAACCGGAAAACAGCAACGTCGTGGTGCGGGTGTAGGCCTAGCAGTATGCCGCGCAATTGCACGCGTACACGGGGGCCGAATCTAGATAGAAGATAATCCGGGCGGGGGCACTCGCGTTAACATTGCATTGCCTATTGGCACGCCACCCGCGCTGCCATTGTCCGCGTCAAAGGAGTTAACCTAATGGCTGGCCAAGTGCTTTTAGTCGAAGATGATCGGTCCTTGAGGCAGACCCTGACCAAAGCCCTTGAGCTAGGTGGCTACCACGTTGTACAGGCCGAGTCGATCGCCGAGGGAACCCTACGCTTCAGTGAGATGATCAATCGATCCGATTCTGAGCGCCTAGATTTGATGATCGTTGATCTCGGTTTGCCAGATGGCGACGGAGGTAGTTTGATTCGCTGGGTACGTGCGCAATCCTCGGTACCCCTGATCATCATATCGGCACGCTACGACGACAATAGCAAAGTGAATCTGCTGGATGCAGGCGCTGATGACTATCTGGTCAAGCCCTTTAGTTTTACGGAAATGATGGCAAGGATTCGGGTCGCGATGCGGCATCGACACCAGGATGAAAACCCCGCACCCCAAGTTTATCGCGCCTCGGGTATCGAAATTGATTTGCAGCGCCATCAAGTCATACGGCATGGCGAGCGGGTGCGTTTGACGCCAACTGAGTTCAAATTGCTTGAGCGATTAATGCTTCAGTCAGGTCAGGTAGTCACCCATCGTCAGTTGCTCGCCGATGTCTGGGGAGCAGAATTCGTCGAGCACACACATTACCTCCGGCTGTACATGGCACAGCTACGCAACAAAGTTGAAGAAGTTCCCGCACAGCCGAAATTACTGATCACCGAGCCAGGGATAGGCTATAGGTTAAGCGAGGCCGAGCCTAACTGACTCGACTGCTATAACAATTAGCATTGATAACAGCGCAATAGAGACCCTCGCGCTTTGTAACTCGGGCTGAAGCCACTCGCCCTCCACTGACCTGACTGCAATCTTAGTGCGATTTTCTAAGGGAGATCTGTTGTTAGTCTATCTTAGATAAAATTAGGCGAAGTCGGTTACGATTCGCAGACTAGGTGAATGTCCAAGCCTCGATAAATTTATAAATCATTCAACAATGTTCGTTCTGACGAGTATTAGGTTGAATTTACGACGACCTCTATGGACTGAACTCCACCATCATGTATAACACTCACGTTGAAACCCACTTAAAATGAGCTTATAAATATAAGCACTGAAAGTAGTGCGTATCGGGCTGCCAACCATTTACGGTATGGGCAAAGCGACTGATCGAGAGGTCACGATTAGCGATGGGTACGTGATGCAAAAACCAGCCGGAAAATCATGCTATTGACAGACGAAGTCATTGATATTTACACACGCACTAAAGCGATTCTTATGTTGACTCCTACTCCTACTCAAATAAACAAGACTGGTCGTTGGGCCTTTGCCATGCTGGTAGCACTCACTTTGACGACAGCTACTACAACAGCCGCCAGCTTATTTGGCGATCTGTCTTGTGAAGCTTGGGCAGATCTGGACCTTCCAACAAAAAAAACGTGGACTAATGCGTTTCTTGCACCGCTAAGTTTGACGCATCAAGGTCTTGCAAGAACTAAGCAAGATCGATACAACGATGATCCGAAAGCCGTTGATCCCGCCATTGTCAGCATAGATACCTTTTGTCTCTCATATCCGAAAAACAGTCCGGCAGATGGTGCCATTGCGTATTTGAACGCGCTGATTGAAAACTGACTTAGTCAGTTAACACAACTAGTTGGATTGCAAACGATCTTGAATGCCTGCAAAGTGATTTAGACTTCCGATAAAAATTGTAAACAATTAAAGTTGTTGACGCCTTCAATTCAGGAACAAAAATCATGTCGCTCCCTACCATTGGTATTAGCCAATTACTAGAATGCCTGCACTGGTCGACGTTGAGTCTAGCTTCAAAAATCCTGATGATCTATGGTGGCTTGATGCTGCTAGCCCTAGGCCTAACCTATCTAGGCTCACTCGCTGATGCAAGAACCATTCGTGATGTGGGGGTCTGGATCAAACCGATGAAATTTATGGCCGCTAGCGCACTAATTGCATGGACGACTGTTTGGTTAGTCAGCATAGCGAGTACGTCGGTAGACCGAGGGCAAGCCTATCCATGGATCGCTGCTTTACTTATCGTAACCTCATTATTTGAAGTGGTGTACATCACCTATCAGGGTTCACGAGGTGAAGCATCGCACTATAACAACAGCGATATGTTTCACATGATTCTGTTTAG
>JBIIQR010000257.1:0-3370 GCA_044341985.1 Burkholderiaceae bacterium | reverse complement strand
CTTGTCGTGCATTTGCAGTTCGCAAGCGCGCATCTAAATCATGACCATAAAAAAGATTATCGCCAAGGATAAGGGCGGAAGGATGATTCCCAACGAACTCTCGCCCAATGATGAAGGCTTGTGCCAATCCATCGGGCGAAGGTTGCACGGCGTAGTGAATATTGATGCCCCACTGACTGCCATCACCTAACAAATCTGTGAAGCGTGGCGTGTCCTGCGGCGTAGAAATCAGCAGGATGTCGCGGATACCCGCTAACATCAGCGTAGTCAGCGGGTAGTAAATCATGGGCTTGTCATACACCGGCATGAGCTGCTTGGATACTGCCATCGTGACAGGATACAAACGTGTACCTGAGCCACCCGCTAAGATGATGCCGCGACGATTAATTTTTAGATCTGAGCTCACGCTGCACCTCCGGCACGTTGGCTGTAATTACGGTCTATCCATTTCAGATAATCCCCTGACTGTACTTTGCGTACCCATTCTTGATTCGCTAAATACCATTGCACGGTTTTACGCATGCCTGTCTCAAAGGTTTCAGTCGGACGCCAACCGAGCTCACGCTCTGTTTTGCGTGCATCAATGGCATAACGACGATCGTGACCAGGGCGATCTTTAACGTAGGTAATTTGCTCTCGATAGGATTGCTTTGCAGGCGACAGTTCATCCAGCAAATCACACAAGGTATGTACCACATCGATATTGGCTTTTTCATTCCAACCACCGATGTTGTAGGTCTCACCCGGCTGGCCATCAGTCAATATGCGGCGAATCGCACTGCAATGATCGCCGACATACAACCAATCACGTACCTGCTGACCATCACCATAAATCGGTAGCGGCTTACCGGCCAATGCATTAGCAATAATCAGGGGCACTAATTTTTCAGGAAACTGCAGCGGTCCGTAATTATTTGAGCAATTACTCGTCAATACTGCCATGCCATACGTATGATGCCAGGCACGGACTAAATGATCTGAAGCAGCCTTCGATGCTGAGTACGGACTATTCGGTGCATAAGGTGTGGTTTCAGAAAAAGGTGGATCACCCGGATTCAGTGTTCCAAACACTTCGTCAGTCGACACATGCAAAAAGCGAAAAGCAGCACGCTCAGTATCAGACAAACCAGCACAATGAGCGCGTGCTGCTTCTAATAAACTAAAGGTACCATCCACATTAGTTTTGATGAAATCGCCGGGACCGTGAATCGATCTATCCACATGACTCTCTGCGGCGAAATGCACAATAGCGCGCGGCTTGTGTTGTGCCATCAGCTGATTGAGCAATTCGCGATCGCAGATATCACCCTTAACGAAATGATGACGCGGATCGCCATCCAGCGACGAAAAATTGTCTGGATTGCCCGCGTAAGTGAGTTTGTCTAGATTGATGACAGGCTCATCATTCGATGTTAACCAGTCAATTACAAAATTGGAGCCAATGAAGCCAGCGCCGCCGGTGACGAGAATCATGCTCTTACCTTATTTTTTCAATAACTACTTTGGTGAATTAACCCTGTATTTTAACGGAGCCACTCCGCTCAGTTAGAAATAGAATGAGCAAAAGATTACCGAAAAACCCTACTTACTTGCTTAACTATTAATGACCCTCTTTGCTATCGGTGACTTACAAGGTTGCTCAGGGCAACTCGACCTGCTACTTGAGCGCGTGCTCGCAGTATCGCCCGACGCGCACTTTGTTTTCGTTGGCGATCTGGTCAATCGTGGTCCGGATTCCCTAGGTTGTCTGCGCCGCTTACGCGCCATGGGCAAACGTGCGCAGATGGTGTTGGGCAATCATGATCTTCATTTACTTGCTGTTGCGCATGGACTGCGTGCACCCAGCCGCTCCGATACCTTAGACAGCTTGCTCGCCGCACCCGATCGCGATGAACTGCTCGATTGGTTACGACAACAACCGCTGGCCCTGATGGCCGATGGCCACTTACTTGTTCATGCGGGTGTACTACCGCAATGGACGGCACAACAAACCCTAGAACTAGCGAGTGAAGTATCAGCCGTGCTGCGCAGCGATCATTGGCTGGATTTTTTACGCGCCATGTATGGCAACGAGCCATTACGCTGGAGTGATGATTTACAAGGTAATGACCGACTGCGCTGCATCGTGAATGCGCTCACACGCCTGCGGTATTGCACAGCAGAGGGCGAGATGGAATTTAAAAGTAAGGAAGGTCCGGGACATACGCCTCGCGATTATGTACCTTGGTTCGACGTTCCGAATCGACAAAGTCAGGATGTGCCTATCGTCTTTGGTCACTGGTCAACGCTTGGACTGGTGTTACAACCGAATGTGATCGGACTCGATACGGGATGTGTCTGGGGCGGCAAGCTCAGCGCGCTGCGCTTACATGATCGACTGCTGGTGCAGGTGAATTGCCCTCAACATCAGCAGCCGGGTTAGTAGCGGGAGGAGTAGTCGGCGTAGTAGTAGGCAGAAGCACTGAAGCAATCATTTCACGCGCTGTCACAGCCAACTCACGTCGGTGAGCGCCTTGCGTCGGTAGTGCAGGCAATCGAATTAATTCGGCTTTAAGTCCGCCGCATTTTACAATCGCAATCACACTTTCTACGAAAGTCATCTCACCGATAAAATCGGCGGCGTTATGTAATTGTCCATCGGCATCTACGTAGCGTAGCGCGTAGGGTTGCACTGTAACTTGCGCTTCGATGGCAGCTTCAAATAAATTCGCATGAAACGGTAATACCGTGCCTTGAGGTGCTGTTGTCCCTTCTGGGAAAAAAGCAACACGTTCACCGTCGTGAATACTTTTTACGAGTCCCGCATAAATACGTCGCACATCACTCTGCTTGCCACGAGCAATAAAGATCGTGCCGGTTTTGTGGCATAGCCAACCAATTAATGGCCAACTTCGTATATCGGATTTAGCGACGAAACGGCAAGGATGAATCGTGTTGATGACAAAAATATCAAGCCACGATATATGGTTGCAGATGATGAGAGCAGGTGATACGGGTTGTTCTTGTCGCTCAGCATTCAGCGACATACTAACGCCACATATTTCTACCAGCTGACGCGACCAACGTTGTATACGACGATCACGACCCGCCTCATCCAACCACGGAAAAAGTACGGCGGTTTTCCATAAACCGACAAACAAATGTAGGCCAAGCCTAGCTAACGGCAATACCGGCATCGTCACTAGCGACTGTAAGCAAGTCGACCAGAGACGATCGTATGTCGAACCTGTCCCGGTAACTCATAACCCAGAAAAGGCGTGTGCTTCCCTTGGCTCGCAATAGCTGCGGCGTTGACTAACCAACGCGCATCAGCATCAAATATACAAACATCAGCGACACTACCCACCGATAAACCACCGGCCGACAAGCC
>JBIIQR010000013.1:0-11984 GCA_044341985.1 Burkholderiaceae bacterium | reverse complement strand
CATCGCTTATGCAAGAAAACTTGGGTTTTTAAATGCCAATCAAGTTGCTGCGATTGAACCTACCGTAATCGCGGGACTAGACAAATCCACTATCGTTAAATTCGCTCCTTGGCAAATCAGCGCCCTAACTACGAATCAGATTACTGCACTAACGCCTGATCAAATAGCCGTCATTGAAGTAGCAGACATTCGCTCAATGAGTTCCAATCAAATTGCTTCGTTAACGCCTGAGCAAGCGGCAGCGCTAACCACATCGCAAATTGCAGCTTTAGGTACGCAACTACTACGCGCACTTTCGCCAGATGCTCTTGCCAATATGTCGACCACCCAAATAGCCAGCCTCAGCGCAAGTCAGGTAACTCATTTGAAAATGGAACAGGCCGATGCGCTGACAGAAGCACAAGTACTTGCTTTGGGTAATAAAGCGGTCAATCTTTATATCAGCCCAATGATTCTCGATCTCAACCATGATGGGAAATTCAGCGTATCTGTCGACAATGGAGTGCGATTTGATATTAAATCTTCCGGGTCGCTGCTGAAGACTGCATGGGTGAATGCTACGGATGGGCTACTGGCACGCGACATTAATGATGATGGCATCATCAACAACAGCTCTGAGTTGTTTGGCGATAGAACCAAACTACCGAATGGAAAAACGGCCAAGGATGGTTTCGCCGCTCTCTCCACGCTGGATAGCAATCGCGATGGCGTCATTAACCTAAAAGACGCTAGCTGGAAAGATTTAAAAATTTGGATAGATCGCGATAGTGATGGTCATACGGATGCGGGTGAATTGGTATCCTTAGACAGCGCAGGTATTGTTTTACTCAAGCTCGGAGCGAAATCATCTTCTGCGACTGAAAATGGCAATAAGATTGGTTTAATCAGCAGCTACACCAATGCGGATGGCAGCAGCGGGACCATGGCGGATGTTTGGTTTAGAACCAAAAGCGCCAATGCGCCCGACGTAAAAATTATCGGCACACTAGATCACAGTGCTCATGATGACATTTCTTCGGGCAGCTAAGGTTTGCGCGCTGAAAATTCACACTCCATCAACGTAAGCACCACCGCACACCGTTACCTCGAGTGAATTGCACGCCGGGAGCTATAATCTCGGTTCTTTATTTTTTGCGCACTCAAGGAATCTCATGAGCCTCAAATGCGGCATCGTCGGCCTGCCGAACGTTGGTAAATCAACGCTTTTTAATGCGCTTACCAAAGCAGGTATACCCGCTGAAAATTATCCTTTCTGCACCATCGAGCCCAATGTTGGCATCGTCGAAGTACCTGATGCCAGGCTGGCGCAACTAGCGACCATCGTCAAACCCGAACGCATACTTCCTGCTGCTGTTGAGTTTGTTGATATTGCTGGTTTGGTTGCTGGGGCTTCGAAAGGTGAAGGTTTAGGAAATCAATTCCTCGCTCACATACGCGAAACCGATGCGATTGTGAATGTCGTACGTTGCTTTGAAGATCCCAACGTGATTCACGTTGCCGGCAAAGTCAGTCCGCTCGATGACATCGCCGTGATTCAAACTGAACTCGCGCTGGCCGATCTCACAACCGTAGAAAAAACCATACAACGCGAAACTAAAAAAGCGCGCTCAGGTGATAAAGATGCGGCAGCACTCGTTGCTTTACTCGAACGTGTACTGGTACAACTGAATGATGCCAAGCCCGTTCGTGCGATGAATTTGGATAAAGAACAGGTGGCGATGTTAAAACCGCTCTGTTTGATTACATCCAAACCTGCGATGTACGTCGCGAATGTATCGGACTCGGGGTTTACCAACAATCCTTTGCTCGATCAACTGAGCGAATATGCAAAATCTCAGCATTCACCTATTGTCGCCATTTGTGCATCGATAGAATCGGAAATCGCCGATATGGACGACAGTGATAAGCTGGATTTTTTGACCGATATGGGCATGGATGAACCAGGCTTAAATCGACTCATCCGCGCCGCTTTTGATCTACTCGGCCTGCAGACCTACTTCACTGCCGGCGTTAAAGAGGTCCGTGCGTGGACCATCCATAAAGGCGACACCGCACCTCAAGCAGCAGGAGTGATTCACACGGACTTTGAGCGTGGTTTCATTCGCGCACAGACCATCGCCTTTGATGATTTCATCAGCCACAAAGGTGAGCAAGGCGCCAAAGAAGCCGGCAAGATGCGAGCCGAAGGCAAGGAATACGTGGTCAAAGACGGAGATGTGTTGAATTTCTTATTCAACGTTTAACTAGGACCGTGCACCCGCCTGCAAACCTTCGTACTTGATGAGTAATTGAGTGCGAGTTTCTTGTTTCTGAGGGTCCACCGGAATGCACGCAACGGGACACACTTGCTGGCATTGTGGTTCATCGAAATGACCGACGCATTCGGTACATTTGTCGGGGTTAATCTGGTAAATCAGCGGCCCCATAAAGATCGCCTCATTCGGACATTCCGGCTCACAAACATCACAGTTGATGCATTCGTCTGTGATCATTAGCGCCATAAAATAAAACTCCGAATTAACTTGGACGATCGGCTAGCTTTTGCTGCAGCCATTTTTCAACTGAGGGAAAAACGAATTTCGATACATCACCACCTAACAAAGCGATTTCTCTCACAATCGTGCCGGAGATGAACTGGTACTGATCCGACGGTGTAAGAAAAAGTGTTTCAACATCCGGCAGCAGATAGCGATTCATGCCAGCCATCTGAAATTCATATTCGAAGTCAGACACCGCGCGCAAACCGCGCACAATTACGCGAGCATCATGACGTCGCACAAAATCTTTCAGCAAGCCGGAAAAACCTTCCACCACCACATTCGGGTAATGCCCCAATACTTCGCGGGCGATATCGAGCCGCTCTTCCAATGAAAAAAATGGGTGTTTGGCCTTACTGTCTGCCACGCCGACCACCAAACGATCAAACAAGCCCGATGCGCGTCGCACCAAGTCTTCATGACCGCGAGTTAGTGGATCAAAGGTTCCCGGGTATACCGCTGCGACCATCGTATTTCTCCGTCTTGCGTCCAGCAACATAGCTTGCCTCTGGACTAAAAAGAACGCGAATTATGCCCTAATTAAGCTCGGTCACACCCAAAAACCCCAAGGCTTTTACATCAGGTATAAAACCCAGAACAAGGACACGTTTTTGCCCACGGGCACAGGTCATCCACACTTATTCTGTGCTGATCAAGGCGAAATGAACGGCACCCGCCTTGTCAGCACGCACCAGCTGCCAGCCAGATAGCCAGTCGGGTAGTGGACTGGTCGCAAAGGGCTGATCTGATTCAATGTAGACTAAGCCGCCAGGAGTCAGTAATCGCTTACATGCTGGCAAAAACGCTGGTAGGGCATGATTATCGTAAGGGGGGTCGAGAAACACGACATCAAACTCGATGTTCAGCGAGGCGATACGAGAAGTGGCATCACTCTGATATATATCAACCTGATTTGCGCCTAATTTTTCTTTTGTGGCCTTTAAAGCTTTGCACGCAGCGGCATTTGATTCCACCATCACGACCTTTGCCGCGCCGCGACTGGCTGCTTCAAAACCCAAAGCGCCGGTACCTGCAAACAAATCGAGGTAGCGTCGATTTTCCCACTGCCGTTGCTGGAGGTGTTCTAGCCAGTTGAATACGGTTTCACGAACACGATCAGGCGTCGGACGCAAACCGTTCGCTTCAATCACCGGCAGCGGAGTACGCTTCCATTGACCCGCAATAATGCGAACCTGTCGTGGCAAAGTTACTTTTCGATTCACTTAGCTTCGGCACCAACAACCACTGTAATCATGCGATCTAAGGATAATTTACGAGCAAACGCACTGCGAATATCAGCAACGGTTACGCGGCTAACTTGCGCTGTCCACGTATCCAGATAATCCAGCGGTAACTGGTGATAACCAATCATAGAAAGGCTATCTAAGATCTTGCGATTATTATCGATGCGCAAAGCAAAACCGCCAATGAGATTGTCCTTAGCTGCCTTCAACTCTGCTTCGGTCGGACCATCACGCAAAAAAGTAGCGATAGTTTCCCTTACAACCTTTAGTGCTTCATCAGTTTGATCTTTGCGAGTCTGTAAGCCCGCGATATACGGACCCGGCTGAGTCATAGGATTGAAATAGCTATATGAGCTATAAGCCAATCCTCGTTGCTCTCGTACTTGACGATAAATGCGCGATACAAATCCGCCGCCACCCAAAATGTAATTACCCACAGTAATCGCAAAAAAATCGTTATCGCCTCGCGCTAGCGCGGGCATACCCAGCAATAGATGCGATTGTGATGCAGGATGAGGGAAACGTTGTTCAATGGCTGTCGATGACGGAACTGCAGGAAGTTCGGGTAACGGACTACCTTGCGGTAAGCGACGCGTCAACTCAATGGCCATGGCATTCGCCTGCTCGCGAGTGACATCACCAATCATCGCAATCACAGCACGATTCGCCACGTAATGCGTTTGATGAAACTGTAGCAAATCATCTCGTGTAATGGCTTCTACACTCTCAACAGTCGTTTCATTGCCATACGGATGCCCGTTATAGGCCAAGCGCCAGAAGGCTTTGTCGGCGATCGATTCAGGCTTAGTTAATCCCTCTTTAAGCGACGAAATAGTTCGTGCTTTATCGCGGCGAAAAAATTCATCGGGAATACTAGGATGAGCGAGCAAACGCGCTAACACACGTATGGATTGATCGCGTTCGGAGCTTGATGACAGGGTACGAATTGACATGCCCGAACGATCCGTCCCCGGGCCACCGCCACGTTGCGCGGCGACGTCGGCAAGCGCATCCGAAATCTCGGATTCCGTCATACCCAATTCCGTTGTGCCATCAGGCAGAGTCGCAGCGCGTATACCCCGTGCGAGCATACCGTTAGTTAATGCGGCAATACCTGACTTAGCCGCTGGATCACGTCGAGCACCTGCATCAAAATCGACACTGACATCAAACACAGGAATAGCGTGAGTCTCCACAAAATACACGCGGGCGCCATTCTCTAAAGTCCAGTGCTGTATGTTGAGCCCCGCATGAACACTGCTAGCAAGGAGCAAAAGGCTCAACGCCCATAATTTTTTCAGCATGACTTGACTCCGCTATCCGTCGACATTAGGTGTGGCATAAATTCGCTGAAGAATAAATTCGTTAAGGAATAAATTAAAAAATAATCAATCAGTGGCGCAAGCCGGTTGCGGCAGGCTTGCGCTCAGCCTGAGCTGATATCGGTAAAGGCTGCAAGGTTGCTACTGTTAATTGATCATCGCTAAAATATTTTTGCGCTACCGCTTGTACTTGCTCAGGCGTTACTGCTGATACTTTTTCTATGATGCGATCAAGCTGGCGAAATGAAAGGCCTGCCATTTCCATTACGCCGATTTCCATGGCTTGTCCAAATACTGAATCGCGTTTGTACACTTGGCTCGCAATCAGCTGTGCTTTTACGCGCTTGAGTTCCGACGCTGATACGCCTTCGGTCGCTATACGCGCAATCTCGGCACGCAATGCTTGCTCAAACTGTTCCACACTCACGCCCTGTGCTGGCACACCTGACAAGGTGAACATGACTGGGCCGCGCGCGACGGGCTCAAAACCCGCGTCGACTGAATTAGCGATACGCTCAGTTCTCACTAAACGCGCTGGTAAACGCGCATTGTCATAGCCATCGAGTACTGCGGCCATCACATCCAGTGCGTGCACATCATTATCTTTTTCAACATCAAGTAGCTTTGGCATCTTGTAGGCCATCACTAAAAACGCATTTTCTGCAGGTGCTTTCACCACGATGCGTTTGATACCTGTTTGAGCAGGCTCTTGTTGCGGTTTAGATTTAGGCAAGGTCTTAGCGGGAATATTGGCAAAATATTTTTCTGCCAACTCGCGCACATGCTTTGCATCGACATCGCCGGCGATAACCATCGTTGCATTATTCGGTGCATACCAGCGCTGATACCAACCCAGAGCATCGGCAGCGGTCATGTTTTGCAAATCATTCATCCAGCCCACCACAGGATTTTTGTAAGGATGCGCAACATAAGCGGTGGCGTTTAATGCTTCGAACAGCAACGACAAGGGCTGATCGTCCGTACGCAAGCGACGCTCTTCCATCACCACGCGAATTTCTTTGCTGAATTCGTCCTTATCCATCGTCAGGTTTTGCATGCGATCAGCTTCTAAGGCCATCACTTGCTCTAAACGAGATTTTTCTACCTGTTGGTAGTAGCCTGTGTAATCCTTACTGGTGAATGCATTTTCGCGACCACCGAGCGCTGCAACTTTGGCGCTGAACTCCCCTGGCTTGAGCTTTTTCGTTCCCTTGAACATCATGTGTTCAAGCACATGAGCGACTCCGGTCGTACCATTTTGTTCATCCATCGCTCCAACACGGTACCAAACCATGTTGACGACCGTGGGCGCGCGCCGATCTTCCTGCACAATCAGACGCAAACCATTGCTCAGCCTGAACTCTTGCGCTGTCGTGGCAGCGAGTAAGGGCAAAGGAATCGATAGTATTAGCAACACACTGGCTAACACTCGGTAGGCACGACAAATTTTCATAGTCTCTGCTCTGCTAGAATACGCATCAAATTTTGCGCAATCGCCGATTGTAGCCGCTACTCCTTTTCCTCGCAGCGCACCCTCATTTCTGATGTTTAATTTTTTCAAAAAGAAGTCTCCCGACACACCCTTGACGGCTACCCAGCCCGCCAGCGAAAACTCTGCGCCCACCGAATCGCCCATCATCGAAAAGAAAACCTGGATCGCCAAACTGCGATCTGGCTTGTCGCGTACATCGTCTGGTATTTCCACCCTATTTACGGGAACACGTATCGATGATGATTTATATGACGAACTCGAGTCCGCATTGCTTATGGCCGATGCCGGCGTCGATGCAACACAAGAACTTTTGGAAGCGTTAAAAAAACGCGTACGCGCAGAATCAATCACGGAAGTCATACACGTGAAAGCGGTCTTGCGTGAATTGATGATTAGCTTGCTTTCACCACTAGAAAAATCCTTAGCACTGGGCGAACATCAACCTTTAGTTGTCATGATTGCGGGCGTAAATGGCGCAGGCAAAACCACCACGATAGGCAAACTTGCCAAACACTTGCAGTCGCATGCTCAAAAAGTATTACTGGCAGCAGGCGATACCTTTCGAGCAGCCGCGCGAGAACAATTAACTGCCTGGGGTGAACGCAATCAGGTTGCAGTGATTGCCCAAGAATCGGGGGATCCCGCCGCCGTTGCTTTTGATGCCGTACAAGCAGGACGTGCACGCGGCATGGATGTAGTCATGATCGATACCGCAGGCCGACTGCCTACGCAGCTGCACCTGATGGATGAGCTAAAAAAAATCAAACGAGTGATTACCAAAGGCATGGAGTCTGCACCACACGAAATTTTATTGGTGATCGATGGCAACACGGGCCAAAATGCCTTGGCACAAGTTAAGGCCTTTGATGATGCACTAGGACTCACCGGATTAGTCGTCACCAAACTCGATGGCACGGCCAAGGGCGGAGTCTTAGCAGCGATTGCCCGAGTTCGGCCAGTGCCGGTTTATTTTATCGGCGTCGGTGAAGCGATTGATGATTTGCAGCCTTTTGTGGCTAGCGAGTTCGTTGATGCATTATTAGGCTAAATTCAAACACTTACTTGATCATTCATTGATGTCTATTATTTCTTTTTCTCACGTCTCAAAAAAATACACTGGCGACGTGACAGCTTTGTCGGAAATTTCTCTCGATATCAATGAGGGTGAGCTGATATTTTTAACCGGCCCATCGGGCGCGGGCAAATCCACCTTGCTAAAATTAATTGCGGGTATAGAAAAGCCTAGTGGTGGTGTTCTGCAAGTCAGCGGTCAAGACATGCGCAAACTCAATCGCACCACCCTGCCTTTTTTACGCCGCAAGCTGGGCCTCATCATGCAGCAACAGCGCTTACTGAATGACCGTAATGTTTTAGCGAATGTCATGCTGCCTTTGATTATCAGCGGCGCCACGACGCAAGAAGCAAAAGAACGAGCAACAGTTGCGCTAGAACGCGTGGGCATGCTCGGTAAAGCGCAAGCCTTACCCAAAACACTTTCAGGTGGCGAACAACAGCGGGTATCGATTGCTCGCGCCGTCGTTCATAAGCCGCGCATTATTTTGGCCGATGAACCCACCGCAACACTGGATCGCGACAATGGTCGCATGGTGCTTGACATGATTGAGGCATTCAATCGTGCTGGCGTCACCTGCGTTATTTCCACTCACGATGATCGCTTGTTGCAAGACGCTGATCGCATTGTTCAACTGACGCAAGGCAAGCTGATAGGCATACGCTCGTCCGACAGCGAGGTGGGCGCATGAACTGGTTACGTGAACATCAATTTGCCCTGAATGCAGCGTGGTCGCGACTGTGTAAAACACCGGGCAGTTTTTCCTTTAATGTGTTGGTGATTGCTATGGCGCTGGTATTACCACTGGCGGGCATGACCTTGCTTGAAAATCTGCGGCCTGTGTCGCGCGAACTGGCCGTTGATCCTGAGATGACTGTTTTTCTAGCCACTGATTTTCCGCAAGATCAAGCAGTGGCTCTTTCTACGCAATTGGCAAATTCAGCAAAATCAGCGGGGGTAGAAATCACGCTGGAATTCATATCGCGCGAAAAAGCTCTTGCAACGCTGAAGGAGCGCGCGGGCTTAAACGATATCGTCACCACTCTCGGCAATAACCCTCTGCCGGATGCTTACGTGGTACGTCTTGCCAAAGCACAGGATGCTCAAAGCGCAGCCAAGATTGAAAAGCTGGCCGAGACATTTAAAGGCATAGCGGGTGTCGAAGCGGTGCAGCTAGACGCTGCATGGGTCAAGCGACTAGCCGCCTTATTTCAACTAGGTGCCGTGGTCTTGTGGCTATTGGCCGCTACCCTGGCTGGTGTCGTTCTATCGGTAGTGTTTAACACCATACGACTGCAAGTCATCAACCAATCCGAAGAAATCAGCGTTTCGCGACTACTGGGCGCCACCGATGCCTTTGTCTCCCGTCCCTTTTATTACGCTGGTGGCCTGCTCGGCTTGGCCGCGGGTAGCCTCGCGCTGGCAGGGGTGTTTGGGATACTGTCCTTGTTGAACACACCGATACGCGAACTAGCGACCTTATACGGCTCTGTTTTCCAGCTCGAACCTCTGAACGTTACGACCAGTGCGCTACTGCTGGTGGCCAGCATGATGCTTGGGGTGGTCGGCGCCATGCTCTCGGTCAGACGGGCTCTGCGCGAGTCGGACTAAGTTGCTGACTAAGTTTTAGCCTTCAGTCTTAGTCTTAACAGGTAAAACGCAATTTCTATTTCTATTTTTCTATCATAATCTTCTTGATAGCCCGCTTAGCACTCTATCCCTGAGAGTGCTAAAATTAGGGTCATATGGGTGCGGATGGTCATTCAGACACCCAACCCAACGGTCTAATCAAGGAGAATCCATGTCTGCTTTGTCCGCTTCGTCAGCACTTGTGCCGGCTGGTAGTCAGCCGCTGGCTTTAGGTTTCCCCGTCAACCTCGGGAATATCGAAGCTTATATTTCTGCGGTCAATCATCTGCCACTGCTCACGCAAGAAGAAGAGCTGTCGCTCGCTCGTCGCCTGCGTAACGAAAATGATCTGGCCGCTGCACAAGCGCTGATCGTGTCACATCTTCGACTCGTCGTTTCTATCGCACGCGGCTATCTCGGTTATGGCTTACCTCACGCCGACCTTATCCAAGAAGGTAACGTGGGCTTGATGAAAGCAGTAAAACGCTACGACCCTGAGCAAGGTGTTCGTCTGGTCTCGTATGCGATGCATTGGATCAAAGCAGAAATCCACGAATATATTTTGCGTAATTGGCGCATGGTCAAACTGGCTACCACCAAAGCTCAGCGCAAATTGTTTTTTAATCTGCGCAGTCACAAGCCAGGCTTGGATGCGATGACACCCGATCAGGTCGACGACTTGGCTGCAACGCTAAAGGTCAAGCGCGAAGAAGTCATCGAAATGGAAATGCGTATGGCTGGACGCGATGTGGCTTTGGAAGCGCCTACCGATGATGAAGACGATCACTACGCACCTATTTCTTATTTGTCGGCCGAGCATTCAGAACCACACAAAGTACTTGAAGCTAAACAGTTTGATCACTTGCAGTCCGAAGGCTTAGAAGCTGCACTAGCCAAACTAGATGATCGTTCACGTCGTATTGTCGAAGCGCGCTGGTTGGCAAATGATGATGGATCGGGCGCTACGCTGCACGAGTTGGCTGATGAGTTTGGCGTTTCCGCTGAACGCATTCGTCAAATTGAAACAGCTGCTATGAAGAAGATGAAAGCGTCGCTAGCTGAGTATGCATAACGCTGTTACGGCATAAAAAAAGCGCCCGCGAGTCGGGCGCTTTTTATTTTGGTGATGAGTAAGAATCTTCTCGGTATCACACAACCTCAGGCAGCATTCCCCGCTAACAAACGCTGCAAATCCTTCTGCAAGCCATCACCCCCTTGGCCATGCCTGACAAACAAACGTATGCGCCCCTGATCATCAAAGACATAACTACCTGCGGTGTGATCGATGGTGTAGCTCTTGCCATCTTTACTCGGAACTTTTTGCGCAAACACTTTGAAGTCTTTTGCCACTTTGTCGATGACAGCCTGCTCGCCCCACAGGCCCAGAAAACTAGAATCAAAGGCAGGTACAAATCCAGCCATTAACTCTGGTGTGTCACGCTCGGGATCCAAGGTAATGAAGATCACCTGTAAACGCTCTGCCTCAGAGCCTAAAGCTTTCTTAAGAACGGCTAACTCTGACAAGGTGGTTGGACACACATCCGGACAGTGGGTATAGCCAAAAAAAATGACGACAACTTTGCCTTTGAAATCAGCCAACGTGCGAAGTTTTCCGTTGTGATCAGTCAGCGAAAAACCTTTGGCGTAATCCAAGCCGGTGATATCCGTATTCGCGAAAGGTACTTTGGGAGTCTGCGGCTTTTCACAGGCCGTTAAGGCCAATAAGCAACACAGCCATAAAAGAAAATGCCGCATAGGGAATGTCAATGGTTGGATCAGTAAGGCAAGTAGTGATCGATCAGCAATGCAGCGAACAGCAATGAGAGATAGATGATGGAGTACGTAAAAGCTTTACGCGCCAACAGATCATCATAGTGACGCCAGATACGCCATGCGTACCAAAGAAAAATCAAACCTAGTACAGAAGCGCTGATGAGATACATGAGACCACTCATGCGAACAGCGTAAGGAAGCAAAGAGGTTGCTACCAAAATGATTGTGTACAACCACACGTGAAAACGAGTGAACTCCATACCGTGCGTAATGGGTAGCATAGGCAATCCGGATTTCGCGTAATCATCACGGCGGTACAGTGCCAGCGCCCAAAAATGCGGCGGGGTCCAAACAAAAATAATCAGAACCAGTATCCACGCTTGCATCGGCACATCATTCGCTATAGCAGCCCAGCCTAAAGCGGGTGGCATCGCGCCTGACAAACCACCAATCACAATATTCTGCGGTGTCGCGGGTTTGAGAATGATGGTGTAGATGACTGCATAGCCAACAAAGGTAGCGAATGTCAGCCACATCGTTAGTGGATTGACCAGGTTGTAGAGCACCCACATGCCGGCACCACCGATCACACCTGAGAATGCGAGCGTCTGTACCACGGTAATTTCGCCACGTGCCATAGGCCGACGCGCAGTGCGAGCCATACGCGAATCAATTTCGCGCTCAACCAAGCAATTAATCGCAAAAGCAGCACCCGCCAACAACCAGATGCCCACCGTGGCAGCAATCAGTAAGCGCCAATCTGGCAATCCTGGTGTCGCAAGGAACATCCCAATCACGGCGCAAAAAACCGCCAGCTGGGTAACCCGCGGCTTAGTCAGCGCCCAGTATTGAGCGATGCGATTTTGCTGGATGGTCAGGGTGGTCATGGAATGAAACTTAGGCTGGGGAAGTACT
>JBIIQR010000256.1:0-3397 GCA_044341985.1 Burkholderiaceae bacterium | reverse complement strand
GGAATTTCCCTGGACGCTTTGAGGGCCATATGCGCAATATCGCCGTGGGTATCGCGGTGATGTGGATTGCGGCCATGATTCCGCCACAAAAATTAATGCGTTTCGCCGTGCCAATTTATCTTGTTGGTCTCTCCTTATTAGTTGGAGTCGCGCTGTTTGGATTAATTAAAAATGGTGCGAGACGATGGTTAAATGTTGGCGTGATTATTCAGCCCTCTGAAATCATGAAGCTGGCATTACCCCTAACACTTGCTTGGTACTTTCAAAAACGCGAAGGAATGATTCGCTGGCGTGACTTTTTGATGGCGGGCTTGTTGTTGGCGATACCCGTAGGGCTTATTCTGCGGCAGCCGGATTTGGGCACCGCCGTGTTAGTTACCTCGTCCGGATTTTTCGTGATTTTTCTTGCCGGACTGTCCTGGCGTTTGATCATTGGTTTGGGAGTCGCTGGTCTGGCGAGTTTGCCTTTGGTTTGGACCTTGCTGCATGACTATCAAAAGCATCGCATCATGACCTTGATTGATCCAACCTCAGATCCTTTAGGAAAAGGTTTCCACATCATTCAATCAACGATTGCGATCGGTTCTGGTGGATTGATCGGTAAAGGTTGGCTCAATGGTACGCAATCCCATCTAGAGTTCATACCCGAACGCACCACCGACTTTATCTTTGCCGTGTTTTCTGAAGAATTTGGCTTACTCGGAAATGGCGTACTGTTGGTTCTGTATTTGTTGTTGATTGGCCGAGGATTGATCATTGCAGCAAATGCGCCAACACTTTTTTCTCGCTTGCTAGCGGGCTCACTTACGCTGTCAATATTTACGTATGTGTTTGTGAATATGGGTATGGTGAGCGGGATTCTCCCAGTGGTAGGTGTGCCGCTGCCGTTTGTTAGTTATGGTGGTACCGCGTTTGTGACATTGAGCTTAGGTGTGGGCACGCTGATGAGTATTCAGCGCCATCGCACCTTGGTACAAACATAACGGGGCTGCTATGTGTATTCAACTAAGGGTAAGCCGCCGTAGTCTGCAGCATAGCCTTGCAGCGTTAAGTATGACGCTATCAGCGTTCGTTTTATCTGCTTGTACTACGGTTGATTTAAGTGTGCGTGATGAGCCCGTGCGCAGCTCGGCACCTGCTACACCGGCCGTCTCCTCGCCTACTTCTTCTGCCAGTGTTACCGCGACGCCACCTAGTGCGGAAGCAAAAAAGTCCGGCGGCTATTACAAGGATGATGGTCCGAGTGATGCTATTCCCGAAGGCTTAGTTGATACGCCGGATGCCGAGCCGAAAATCGAACCAATCGCTAAAGGTCCGAGTAAGCCATACACCATTTTCGATCAAACGTATGTGCCGATAACTGATGGGCGGCCGTATATTCAGCGTGGCAAAGGTAGTTGGTATGGAAAAAAGTTTCATGGCCAGCGCACGGCGTCGGGTGAAATTTATGACATGTTCAAGATGACGGCTGCACATCCTACCTTGCCGATTCCATCCTATGCGCGAGTGACTAATCTTCGCAATGGAAAGCAAGTGATTGTCCGCATTAATGATCGCGGCCCGTTTCATGCGTCGCGCATTATTGATATGTCGTACACCGCAGCGTTGAAGTTAGGTTACGTTCAAATTGGTAGTGCTGAGCTAGAAGTCGAACGCATCTTGCCCGACGAAATTGTGCGCATGCAGGAAGATAAGCGCCGTAAAGGTTCACTGGCCACGGCAAAAGAATCAACCGATCCCATGACGCGCTTAGCGAATGGCAGCTCGCCTCCAGTCGTCGCTGAGGCGGGCGGAATTTTTTTACAGTTTGGCGCATACGCTCAAATACATAATGCTGATGCGATGCGCATTCGACTGCTAGCAGGGTGGCCGCAAGCTTTGCCTGAGCCGGTGATCGTCCAAACGGGTGGTTTGTATCGTTTGCATAGCGGCCCGTTCACTTCGCGCGAGACGGCTAAAACAGCCGCTGATTTGCTTAAAGAAGTAACTCAGATTCAGACGTCGATTGTTCAGAAATAATTTTTGTTATTGCTGATTGTTTTATTCACCGCTAGCGTGCATTTTCAGCGCCAAATCATACAACGCATTTTTCTTTAGGCCAGTAATTCGCGCAGCTACTGCCGCTGCTTGGCTTACTGAGTTGCTTTCCAAAAGAATAGTCAATACTCGCTTTGCTTCCGTTTCATCAGGCTCTTCACTGACGATGGGAGCTTCAACTAAAAGCACGAATTCCCCTTTTTGATGCTCAGCAGCCTGGGCCAGCCAATCGTGTAACTCACTCAATGTGCAGCGGTGAATTTGCTCAAATAATTTTGAAATTTCGCGCGCGACAACGACGCGACGTGCACCGCCCAAAACGCTGGCCAAAGCAAGTGCTGTTTCGAGAATACGATGCGGAGCCTCATAAAATATCAGCGTGGCCCGGGTACTGATGAAGCCCGATAGCAGTTGAGCACGCTGACTGGTTTTGCTTGGCAAGAAGCCCACAAAATGAAATTCATCCGCTAACAAACCACTAGCAGATAAAGCGGCGATACCAGCGCAGGCACCAGCAATCGGGATCACGCTTAAGCCAGCGTTGATAACTGCATCAACGATGCGCGCGCCCGGATCGGAGATGGCAGGGGTGCCTGCATCAGAAACTAAAGCGATACGCTCACCTTTACGCAATCGAACGATTATTTTTTCCGCCGACTCGTGTTCATTATGCTGATGAGCAGAAAATAAAGGCGTTGACAAGCCAAGCCGCGATAATAAAAGCCCAGTGTTGCGCGTATCTTCACAAGCGATAGCATCAACTAGAGAAAGCACCTTTAATGCGCGCAAACTCACATCCGCGATATTCCCGATAGGCGTAGCTACTACATACAATGCACTCTCCGGGAAGCGCTGTTGCTCCAGATCGCTGGTGAGCTGCACGAGGCTGGTAAGCAGAGAAGTCGAAGGCGTGGACATATGCAGGTGGCATCAAAATTAGCGGTAATACAGGCGAGTCATGCACCTGTCATCACCGCATTGTACAAAATACGGGCTATTCAGCATCGAGCAACATGACCAACGAGTTAAACAGATCGTCGCTAGGTAGGCTCGCTGAGGATAGGGCGCTTGTCTATCTGCAACAACAGGGCCTAGTATGCGTTACTCGCAATTATGCCTGTCGTTACGGTGAGATCGACTTGGTGATGAATGATGGGCCTCTGCTCGTGTTTGTTGAAGTGCGATTACGGAAGAATTCGAATTTTGGTGGTGCCGCCGCCAGCGTGGATAGCGCGAAACAGCAGCGGCTCTGGCGTACTGCAGAGCATTATTTGATGCGGTATCGCAGGCAACCAGCGTGTCGGTTTGACTTGGTGGCGATTGATGGGGATACACTAGACTGGATGCGCGCAGTCATTAA